>DATMEI010000494.1:0-4323 GCA_035556995.1 Streptomyces sp. | reverse complement strand
GTGGCGACCTTGGCGCCCAACTCCCGCAGCCGTGCGACGACTTCGTCGACCAGCGGTTCGGCGACGGCCCCCGGGGCGGCTGCGTTCCAGGTGGGACGGCGGCCTTTGCGCGCGTCGCCGTAGAGGGTGAACTGGCTGACGACGAGGAGCGGCGCCCCCACGTCCGAGCAGGACTTCTCACCGTCCAGGATCCGCAACGACCAGAGTTTGGCGGCCAGTCGGGCCGCCGTGGCGGTCGTGTCCTCGTGGGTGACCCCGACGAGGACGCACAGGCCCTCGCCGGTGATCTCCCCTGCCGTCCCGGGCGCTCCGCCGTCCGGCGACTCCCCCTCCACGACGACGCTCGCACCGTCCACTCTCTGCACCACAGCTCGCATAGCAGCCATCATGCCGTGCCGCTCGGCGATCTGTTCGTATGCTCCGGATGGGTGCGACATCGCTGCGCGGGAGCACCGCACAGTGGCACGATGCGTACACGCGGTACGTACCGCAGCTCTCACCGCTATTGCGGCATTGAAGGATGAAGGGGACACCATCCATGAGCGCAACCGGCGCCGCCCGTACGCCTGGTGGTCCACCGGCCGCCGCCCGTACCGGCTCGGCCACCGCTCCGCTCGGCCCGCTCGCAGGCACGGACGAGGCTCCCGTCCAGGCGGACGAGGCTCCCGTCCAGGCGGACCTGCACGAGCTGCGGCTGCCCGAGGTCCGTACGCTCCTGCGCCGCGCACAGCAGGAGGAAGGGGACCTCAGTTACGTACGGCGTCTCCTGCAGGGGCGCATCGACATCCTCCGTGCGGAACTCACCCGGCGCAGCGACCCCGGCTCACCCCTGCTCGATCTGCTCCCGGAGATCCTGGCCGACGGCCCTTCGCAGCACCGCTCCTCGGCGCGGCACGTCACGCTGGGCACGCCGCAGAGCGAGGAGTACCGGTCCCTCGCCGAGGACATGCTGGCGGAGGTCGAGCTGAGCGACCTCACCGCCCGTACGGATGAGGAACTCCACGACGCCATGAGCCGCCTCGTGCGCTACGAGCAGCAGGTTTCGCAGCGCCGGCAAGTGATACAGCGCACGGCGGACGGGTGCAGCACGGAAATCGCACGCAGGTACCGTGAAGGCGAAGCGCAAGTGGAAGACCTGCTCCCCTGAGGTCACGAGGTGACGGGGTGGGGTCCGATGATCTCGAAAGGCCCCGCCGATGCCCTCCCCGACCCCCGCGACGACCGGTGCGCCCTCCGCGGCATCGCCCAAGGAGATACCGCCGGTGCTCGCCGAGGTCGTACGCTCCGGCTTCGTGGAGGGAGCACACCGCGGTTCGCTCGTGGTGCTGGCGCCCGACGGCGGCGTCGAACGTGCGCTGGGCGACGTCGGCTCCCCCTTCTTTCCGCGCTCTTCCAACAAGCCCGTGCAGGCGTCGGCGATGGTCCGGGCGGGTCTCGGCCTCTCCGGCGCACGGCTGGCTCTGGCCACGGCGAGCCACTCCGGCGAACCGTTCCATCTCGACCTGGTCCGCAAGATGCTCGCCGAGCAAGGGCTGACCGAGGACGCTCTGCAGTGCCCGCCCGAACTCCCCATGGACCAGGAGGAGGCGGAGCGCGCCCTCGCCGCTGCCGGAACCCCCGAAGCCGCGCGTAGCCGCGTCGCCATGAACTGCTCGGGCAAGCACACCGCGATGCTCTCCCTCTGCGCAGCAGCCGGCTGGCCCATGGAGACCTACCTCGACCCCTCGCACCCTCTCCAGCAGCTCATCGCGGAGACCCTCGAATCCCTCTCCGGCGACCGCGTCGCCCACGTCGGTACGGACGGCTGCGGCGCCCCCTTGATGGCGGTCTCCCTGACCGGGCTCGCCCGCGCGTTCCGTGCCATCGCGCTCGCGCCCCCGGAGAGCGCGGAGGGCCAGGTCGCCGACGCCATGCGCAGCCACCCCGAGTACGTGGCGGGTACGCGCCGCATCGACTCCTGGCTGATGCGGGAGGTGCCGGGCGTCCTGGCGAAGGTGGGTGCGGAGTCCGTATACGCGGCGGCCCTCCCCGACGGGCGCGCCCTCGCCTTCAAGATCTACGACGGCGGCAACCGTGCTGTCGGGCCGGTGCTCGCCCGTACGCTCGCGACGCTCGGTGTCGACTCCCCCGTGCTCGAACGCATCGGGGATTCACCGCTGTTGGGCGGGGGACTGCGGGTCGGCGAGGTGCGGGCGGCTTTCTGAGCCGGGGCCAAGGCAGGGCGGCGGTGCGCTGGTTCGCCGGCGGCACCCTCTTCCGTACCCGTCGCACCGCCTTCCGTGTGTCGCTCCGCGCAAGGTGCCCCGACGTCTTCTGACGCGGGGCACGGGACGAGGCTTCAGACGATCAACATCGTGAGCACGACTGCGCCGATGCAGCTGCACGTGATGTTCTTCGCCTTCACACCGACGCTGAGCAGTACGAAGCCGATGACTCCGAGGGCACCGAACTGCCATTCCACCAGTCGCTCGAATCCGATGACGAAACCCGCGAGCAAGAGTGCGAACAGAGGCATGGCATTCCCTCCTTCGTCGAGCACGGAACAGACGGAGCGGGGGCGCCCATACGCCGTTGGACAGGCGGGAGACAGGTCGTGCGATGTTGGCGGGTACTGCATGTACTTGGTGATACCTGCTGGACTTGTTCGCCATTTAGATCAAGTTGTTCGCCAACTTCATTCGAAGTCTCCCCACTTGGCGGGAGATTGAAAACAGTTGGCGAACAACTCCCGTAGCTTGGCGAGAAGTTGTACCTTCTTGGTGTGGACAAGACGAGACCCGCTGAACACGGACGGCCACCACACGAGTTGGTCGCCGCCACACTCCGTGAACGGATCGACTCCGGCGAGCTTCCACAGGGAGCCCGCATCCCGACACAGAAGGACCTGGTCAGCGAGTTCGGTGTCAACCGCACCGTGGTCCGGCAGGCCCTCGACGAACTCAAGCGCGACGGACTCCTCACGGACACCGGCCGCGGAGCACCACCGACAGTGGCCGAACCGGCCCACTCCCACGGGGCGCCCAAGCCCGCGGGCACGGAGCTGGCCGAGCGCCTCTACGAGGCGTTCCGCGCCGATCACGTCACGATCGACGCGTACTCACTGACGACGGAGACCTTCAACAACGCTCTGGCACGGCCGCACCGTGCCATCGCGGACGGTCTCCTCGCCCCGCGCTCCATCACCGTCCGCATCATCGTCCCCAGCCCGGACGCATACCTCGCTCTGCCGCGCCTCGTGGACGATCCGTCCGACCGCCGCCCCCTGCAGCGCCTCCACGCGCTGCAGCGGACGTGGGCGACTGCGCTGCGCATGAGCCTCGGCACCTTCAAGGACAGATACGAAGTGCCCGAGGTCGCCTGCGACATACGGATGGTGGCCGCGACGCCCCTCCAGAAGCTCTACATCCTCAACGGCACCGAAGCCCTGATGGGCTATTACCACGTGGTGCGGGAAGAGGTGACGTACCAGGGTGAGGAGCTGGACATCTTCGACGTCCTCGGCTTCGAGACGACTCTCTTCCGCTCCTCCGCAGGCCCGCAGAGCCACGACAAGCAGGACATCGCCTTCGTACGGAACTCAAAGGAATGGTTCAACTCACTGTGGGACACCATCGCCACG
Organism: Streptomyces sp.; assembly: GCA_035556995.1. GTDB lineage: Bacteria > Actinomycetota > Actinomycetes > Streptomycetales > Streptomycetaceae > Streptomyces. The sequence goes on along the minus strand of DATMEI010000494.1, from coordinate 704 downwards.
CCACTTCCGTTCGACTGATCCAGATCGTGCCTCCGCCACACCTGGGAAGCGGTAGTCTCAGCGGCCTCACCCTCCTCTGAGTCATCATCCGGTGGCCCGCATGACTGTTCACTCCGATCCCATGGCGTTCACGGCCGCGTCCGCGTCCCTGGCTTCGCCCGTGGCCGCGTCCCTGGCTTCGCCCGTGGCCCTGGCCCCGTCCCCGTCCCCGTTTCCGTCCCGGTGGGAGCGTTGGCGGCTGCGGTGGCAGTTCGAGTTGCACCGGCGCCGCAGGGACGGCTTCTTGCTCCACGGTCACCACCACCACAACTACGTCGTGCCGTTGAGCGAACCGCTCGCGTCGATACTGCGGGAACCCCCTGGGGGACTCGGCAAGTTCCGCACCCGCCTGGACACCGTCCAGGTCCTCCCCCGCGTATGGCACGAGGGGGACGTGCTCCGTGCCACGCGGCACCGGCTGCCGGGCGTGCCGCGGGTCCTCCTCACCATGGGCCACCGCGCGCTGCACACGTACGTCGAGGGCACTCCCCTCATCGAGTCCGCAGCGCCCGGAGACCCGGTGGGCGACGACACGCTGCGTCGCATCGCCACGCTCTTCGGGGAACTGGCCGAGGTCCCCCCGGATGACCTTCCGGATCTGCCTCCCGGGTGGAGCAGCGACGGTGACAGCACCCGCTTCCTGCAGAACCTGGCCCGGTTCGCCC
>DATMEI010000493.1:0-5812 GCA_035556995.1 Streptomyces sp. | reverse complement strand
GATGTCGGCGGGCGTCGCCTCGGGTGACGCCCCCATACAAACTGCCTGCGCGTACGCCGGCGTCTGCAACAGGCCCGGCACGACCTGAGGTTCGTACACGCGCAGGGAGGCGGCGTCCGTCTCCAGGCCGATGTACACGCTGTAGGGGATGTCCCCGAAGGCGTGCCACCAGCCTTGCTGCCGCGACTCCTTGGCCATCTGCATGAGCGAGTCGACTATGCGGTCGTCCTCCACCTCGTAGACCCCGCACAGGTCGCGCACGTCCCGCTGGCTGATGCTGCGCCGGCCGTTCTCCAGCCGGCTGATCTTGGACTGGGAGACCAGCAGCCGTTCGGCGACCTCCTCGGCCGTCAGACCCTTTACCTCGCGCAGGCGGCGCAACTCCTGGCCCAGTCGGCGGCGTCGGACGGTGGGATTGACGTTGGACGCCACGGGAACTGCACCTCCGCGTAAAGTACGACTACTTGTCAGGAAGATTGCCACCACCGTGAGCGGTCTCGCTGGAGAATGGCAACAGAGGGTGCAGGGCCGAGCACGCCGACGGTCACGATTACGGCCACCGCCCGGCCGGTGCAGGGGTGTTCAGGGGTGCCGGGCCCCGAAAACCAGGGCCGGGGCGCACACGCCCGACCGAACTCCCACAAACATACGGGCACTTGGACACTTGCGCCCGTGAACGGCAGCACAGGTGCAGGGCCTTACTGCCGTACGGAAGCGGCGCGGGTCATCCGCGTCCGGGCATGCGAACGGGGTGGTGGACCGGCCGCCATCGCCTCGACGGCCGAACCACCACCCCGTTCGCCCTTGCCCGCGCGCTTTCGCGCCCCGGGCTCAGCCTGCTCGGACCATCCCGCCCACGGCGGGATGTGCCTGATCCGCCACCTGCCGCGACGGAGCCCCTGAGGGCATGCCCGCGCGTGCCGGTGCCGGCTGACCGTTAGGAGCACCGTTGCCCGCCGCACGCCGGGGCTGCGCCCCTGCGCCGTTCTGCACATCCATCACGGCGTGCGCGACGAGACCGCCCATCGGGTCGTGCCTGATGAGGTCCCGCAGCCGGGAACGGCACGACCGCCCCTCGTTGCCGGGATAGAGGTGCTTGCCGAGACCGACCGCGTGGGCCAGCGCAGCGAGCGCCGCTGTCCGGGGGTCCGGCGGTACGCCGGTACGGATCGCAGCGTCCAGCCGGGTTCTGATCTCCCGGCTGATTGCTGTCTCCGTCGCCTGATAGCGCGTCGTCGGCAACACCCCGCACATCTGGCTTGATACGGCATGCACCATGCCGCACCGCTCCAGATGCGTGAGATAGGTTTGGCGAAGTCCCAGTCGGGGCCCACCAATCCAGTGGACAGCACGCACCGGGCTGCCGCGCCTGCGCAGCAACTCGAGTGCGGAGTCCAGAGTTGGATCTCCAGTCGGCCGTGGCATGACCACGGCGATGCGGTCCCCATCAGGGGCTATACGTCCTGCGAGAGCCAGCTCGACGAGCTGGGCCCCGGCCAGGCCGAGGTCAAGCGACTGCGGCTGTGCCGTGGTGCCCGTGGCCGGGTCCAAGGCCAGCAGCAGAAGCTCCTCCGGAATACTTCTGCGGCTCCTGCCCATCCATGCCTCCCCGCGTGGATGTCAGACAGGGTGACTCCTCTCACAATGGTCTGTCGAGGGTGCCTGGGTGTTATGTACGGGAACCAGTAGGTATGTCGTTCTCGTCTGCACCGTGGAAAGACCGATCCAAGCCCCTGTCGGACGCCCCGCGGGATGTGGGAGGCGTCACGCACAGGACACTGTTAACTGGTACGGCGAGCGGCGAGCACTCAGCATCTGGAGGCATCGGTGGCGGGCGAGTCCCCCGACAAGGTGGAGCGCGAGGAGTCGTCGGGGGAGACGACGGACGACGCGGGCACGGTTGCGTCCCCTCGCGGGAAGAAGTCCGGGACGAAGACCGCGCGGAAGAGCGGGGCGAGTCCGGACGCCAAGACCGCCAAGTCCGCCAAGTCCGGGAAAACCCCCAAGTCGGCACGTCGCAAAGGCAGTACGGACGACGCGCCCCCCGGCGACGGCGACGACGCACCGGGTGCTGACGACTCCGCCGGCTCCGCGCCGGCGGCCGAGGACGCGTCCGAAGCTCCGGCCGCGGATGCCGCTGAGGGCGCCGGCACCGGCCAGGGCGAGGGCGGCGGCCGTGGCGACGAGCGGCTGAAGACGGCCGTCGCCGCGTGGGTGGCCAGTACGGGCGACGAACCGGATGAACCGGATGAAGCCGCCGAGGCCGAGCGCGAGAGCCCGGGCGAGGGGCAGAAGAAAACAAGCCAATCCACCGCGGCTGGTTCCGAGGGGGCCGAGAACGCCGTGAGGGCGTCCACGAGCGCCGGGGAGCCCGAGGACGGGGTCGACCAGCCGACGGCGATGTTCCGGACCGTACAGCCGGACTCCGGGCGCGCAGAGGATGCGGAGGACGCCGAGGAAGCCGCCCGACGGGCCGAGCGCATGACTTCGGCCTTCTTCGGGCCGGGCAAATCAGGCGAAAAGGGCAAGTCGGACAGCGAGGGCGGGTCCGGCGAGTCTGCTGCCTCCGATGCCTCCGAGGAAGCCGAAGGCTCTGAAGAAGCCGATCGCTCTGAAGAGACCGAAGAGCGGGCCGCGGAGCCGGACGCCGAGGAGCCGGAGGCTGCGGAGCCGGAGGCTGCGGAGGCGGAGGCTGCGGAGGCGGAGCCCGCCGAGGAGCCGGGCACCTCCCGGGTGGACGAGCCGACGGCCGTCTTCCGTACGCCCGCATCCGGCGAGACCGAGAAGAAGAGCGCCCCTCTCGACCAGCCGACGGCCGTCTTCCGTACGGTCGAGCCGGACGAGGCGGAAGCGGCTGCGAAGCCCGCAAAAAGCGTTGATCCGCGCGTGGTTGTCGCCGTCGGCGAGGGAGGCGGCAGCGAAGCGCCTGCGGAGAAGGGGCAGCCCGAGGCTGAGCCCGAGTCCGGGACGAAGGCCGAGCAGCAGACCAAAGCCGAGGCCAAGGCCGAGCCCGAGCCGGACGCCGAGTCGGAGACGGACGCCGAGCCTGGGACGGACTCGGACTCGGAGTCGGAGTCGGAGCGTACGAGCCAGTTCGTACCGCTGAGGTCCGCCGACGCGCCGCCGCGTCCGCCCCGTCCGCCGCACAAGCTCGACGACCCCGCCGTACCGCCGAAGCCGCTGGGGAAGCCGGAAGCCGCGCCCACGGCAGGAGAGCTGCCACCCGAGACGGTCCCGCCCCAGCTCACCGAGGCCGAACTGACCCGGCAGCAGGCACGGCCCGACCAGGCGCCGCTCGATCTGCTCGCCCAGCTCACCAACACGCCTCCGCCGCCGGAGACTCCGCTGCGCACGGCTGCGCGCCGGGTCAAGATCTGGACGCCGCTGGTGATGCTGCTGGCGGTCCTCTTCGTCGTCGCGCAGGTGGTGAGGCCGCTGCCCGAGGCGGAGTTGTCGCTGACCGCTTCTCCGACTTACGACTTCCAGGGCGCGAAGCCCTCCGTCCCGTGGCCTTCCGAGGGGCAGGCCACGCTCGACGTCCAGGGCCTCGGCTCGCTCGGGTCGTCCGGCAAGCAGAAGCCGGTGCCGATAGCGAGTGTGGCCAAGGTGATGACCGCGTACGTCATCCTCCGCGATCATCCGGTCAAGAAGGGTTCGCAGGGTGCGACCATCCCCGTCGACAAGAAGGCGGAGGACGAGGCCGGGCTCAGCGCGCAGAACGAGTCGACCGTCGAGGTGAAGGAGGGCGACAAGATCTCGGAACGGGAAGCCGTCGAGGCCCTCATGATCGCGTCTGCGAACAACGTGGCGCGGCTGCTTGCACGTTGGGACGCGGGTTCGGAGAAGGCGTTCGCGAAGAAGATGAACGCCGCCGCCAAGGACCTGGGGATGACCGACACGAAGTACACCGACCCCAGCGGCCTGACCTCCTCGACCGTGAGCACCGCCGAAGACCAGGTGAAACTGGCCAAGAAGGCGATGAGCATCGACCTGTTCCGCAAGACCGTGCGGCTCCCCGGCTACACCGACACCAAGGGTGAGCGGCACGGCAACTGGAACAAGCTCGTTCCTCTCGACGGCGTTGTCGGCATCAAGACGGGAACCACCACGAGGGCCGGCGGCAATCTGCTCTTCGCAGCCGAGAAGGAGGTCGGCGGTACCAAGCAGTTGATCGTCGGCGCCGTACTCGGGCAGTACGAGCCGTCGATACTCGACACCGTGCTCGCCGAGAGCAAGAAACTCATCGACACCGCCCAGGAAGCACTGCGGGCGCAGAAGGTCGTGCGCAAGGGCGAGGTCGTCGGTTACGTGGACGACCAGCTCGGCGGCAGGACACCGGTCGTGGCGACCAAGGACGTGACGGCGGTCGGCTGGTCCGGTCTGAAGGTGAAGCTCGCGATGACGGACGGCGGCAAGGCCCTGCCGCACGAGGGAAGCGCGGGCGACAGGGCGGGCACGCTGACCGTCGGCGACGGGCCGGGTCAGGTGCGGGTGCCGCTGGCGTTGAAGGAGGACATGACCGAGCCGGGATTCGGAGCCAAGTTGACCAGGATCCTCTGATCCGGGTGGTATAGCCCGGATGGAGTGCGCCCGGCCCACGTGCCAGTGGGTCCGGGCCGAGTCGTACGGGGGAGAGCGCAGTGACCACTGTGCGGGAGTCGCAGATGCCGGATGGTGACGACGGTGAGATAGCCGCCGGGGACGGGGCCGTCTCCAGGGTGAACGCCGCCCCGCGCGCCGTTGCCGGGACCGGCTCCCTGCCCAGGCCCCGGCGTGAGCCCGGAGCCGAAGACGGCAACGGCGCCGCAGCCGGAGCAGCCGCAGTCGGACGGTCCGGCTCCGCGGTCGCCGAGGGCACGGGCACCGGTACGGCTCCTCGTACAGGGCATGAGCGGGCCGAGGCGGACTTCGACGCCCGCCCCGGCACCACCCACGAGGACACCCGCGAGCACCCCGACGAGCACCCCGGCGAGCACAGCACCGGCAGCGACCGGAACGACGGCGACCCGGATCCGGTACGTCACGGGCGAGTCACCACAGCCCGGCCCCGCCCGCTGCTCCGTACCGGGCGTGCCGCAGCGGGGCTGCTCCGTCACCCGGTGGCCGCGCCCGTGCTTCTCGCCACCGTCCTGCACTTGATATGGCTGTGGCTCCTGGCCAGCGGCGGCGGCGATCTGGCCGCGCAGGACGCCTGGGCCGAATTCGTGCAGCGGCACCCCGACTCGGCGTACAACCTTGCCTGGTACGGAGGGCTGCACCCCTTCTCGTACAGCGTGCTCTCGCCCTATCTGATGGCGGCGCTCGGGGTCCGCAGCACACTGATACTGGCCGGAATCCTCTCCGCCGCTCTGCTCGCCCTGATTCTGCGCCGGGTGCTGAGCAAACCGCTCGTGCCCGCCCTCTGGGGCGCCTTCTCCTTCGCCTGCAACGCCGCATCCGGCCGCGTCACCTTCGCCCTCGGCGTGCTCTTCGCTCTCGGCGCGGTGGCCATGGTGTGGGCCTGGCCGCAGCGTTGGTGGCGCAGCGCGGGCAAGGGCCGGTACGCGCGTGGGGCAGCCGCCGCGGTGCTGGCCGCGCTGGCGACTACGGGCAGCCCTGTCGCGGGACTCTTCCTCGAAGTGGTCGCCGCCGCCCTGTTCCTGGACCGCCGCCGCCAGGCCGCGTACTCGCTCGCCGTCACCCCTCCCGTCGTGGTCGCCGTCTCGGCGGTCTTCTTCCCCTTCGAGGGCCTGCAGCCGATTCCCTGGTGGTCGGTGCTCTTCCCGCTTCTGGGCGCGGTGCCCGCCCTGCTGCTCGTGCCGCGCACGTGGCG
>DATMEI010000492.1:0-3039 GCA_035556995.1 Streptomyces sp. | reverse complement strand
CGCGGAGTCCGGCCGTACGTCCGCTCGCGAACGCCACCTTCATGGTGTCCCCGACCTCGACGCCGTGGTCCTTCGCGTAGGCCGCGCCGACCGACATGGCGTCACGGTCGTAGGCCGCCGACAGGTCGCCCGCTTCCGTCTCGCGCCGCAGGTCCGTCATGTACGAGGGGTCGGTGGCGGTGAGCCGGCCGCCGGCCGTCGAGCCGTCGGGTGCGGTGATGCGGGCACTGACTGCCTTGTAGGACGTGACGGTCTCCAGCTGCTCGGACGCCTTGAGCTTCTTCTCCACGGCGGCGGTGATCGTCTGGCCGTTGTTGGACTGGATGATGAAGTCCGCACCGACCGACCGGTCCAGCTCCTGCGTGGCGGAAGCGACCATCGACGAGCCGACGACCGAGAGCGACGCGACCAGCGCCAGCCCGATCATCAACGCGGCGGCTGTGGCGCCCGTACGGCGCGGGTTGCGCAGTGCGTTGCGCTCGGCGAGACGGCCGACCCGTCCGAACGGCCTGAGCGTCACCACCGACAGCATCCGCACCAGCCCGGCGGCCAGCACCGGACCGATGACGATGAACCCGACCAGGGTGAGGACCACCCCGGCGCCCAGATACAGCGACCCCTGGCCTGCCTTGTCGGCCTGCGTGGCCGCGTACAGTCCGGCCGCGCCGCCGCCTGTGAGCAGGACGCCCAGCACAGCACGCAGCGCACCGGACCTTCCGTCGGCGGGAGTTCCGGCGTCCCGCAGTGCCGCCATCGGGGAGACACGGCCTGCGCGGCGGGCCGGAAGGTAGGCCGCGAGCAGGGTGACGAGGATGCCCAGCACGAGACCGGCCACCGGTGTGGTCCAGGCGAGCGTCAGCTCCGAGGTGCTGAGGTTCATGCCCATGCTGCCCATCAGCTTCATCAGCCCTATGGCCAGGCCGACTCCGGCGCCGACGCCCAGCACGGAGCCGACGACGCCCAGCAGCAACGCCTCGATCAGCACTGACCTGTTGACCTGTCTGCGGCTGGAGCCGATGGCCCGCATCAGGCCGATCTCGCGGGTGCGCTGCGCGACCAGCATCGAGAAGGTGTTGACGATGAGGAAGATCCCCACCAGCAGCGCGATGCCGGCGAAGCCGAGCAGCGCGTACTTCATGACGTCCAGGAAGGAGCCGATCTGCTCACGGCCGGCGTCGGCGGCCTCCTTCTGCGTCTGGTACGTGTATTCGCCCTTCCCCAGGGACGCGGTCACGTTCTTCTTCAGCAGCCCGTGCGTGACTCCGCTGTCGGCGGTGACGGCGATGCCCGTGTAGGCGCCGGTGGCGCCCAGCAGTTCCCGCTGTGCCGTACGGGTGTCGAGGTAGACGATGGCGGCACCGGGGTTGGTGACCTGGAACGTCGCGATGCCGGAGACCTTCGCCTCGAAGTCGCCGGTCGCCGTGATGGTGCGCAGCTCGTCGCCCAGCTTCAGCTTGCGCTTCTTGGCCGTGTCGGCGTCGACCATGACGTCCGCGGGGCCGCGGGGCGCGTGCCCGGAGGTGATCTCCATCGTTCTGCGGTCGCCCGCCGTCCAGTTGGCGGCGATGGTGGGTGCGCCGGTGGTGGAGCCGATGTTCTTGTCGTCGCCGTCGACGACGGTGACCTTCTCGCTGGAGACCACGCCCTCCGCGGACTTGGCGCCCTCGGCGGTACGCGCCTCGGCGAGGACGGAGGCGGGCAGCGTACGGGGCCTGCCCGTCTGCTGCTGCGACTCGGGGTCCTCCGGCTTCTTCGGGCTGACGGTGACGTCGGCCGAAGTGGCCGCGAACAGCTTGTCGAAGGTGGTGGTCATGGTGTCGGTGAACACCAGCGTCCCGCACACGAACGCCACGGACAGCACGACGGCGACGGCGCTGAGCGCCATCCGCCCCTTGTGCGCGAAGAAGTTGCGCAGCGATGCCTTGAAGACGGTCACGAAGCGCTCCTGTAGGTGCCCAAGTCGCTGGTGGCGTGCGGGGTGTTGGCGGCCCCGGCGCCGGAGCCCCGGGTGCCGGAGCCCTGAGTGCCGGCGGCGAGGCGCAGCATCTTGTCGAGTACGGCCTCGGCTGTCGGCCTGTGCATCTCGTCGACGATGCGTCCGTCAGCGAGGTAGAGCACGCGGTCGGCGTAGGCGGCAGCCACAGGATCGTGCGTGACCATGACGACGGTCTGGCCCAGCTCGTCCACCGAGCGACGGAGGAAGCCCAGCATCTCGGCGCCCGAGCGGGAGTCGAGATTGCCGGTCGGCTCGTCACCGAAGATGATCTCGGGCTTTGCCGCCAGGGCGCGGGCGACGGCGACGCGTTGCTGCTGACCGCCGGAGAGCTCACCCGGACGGTGCTTGAGCCTGCCCTCCAGATCCACGGTGGCGATGACCTGCTCCAGCCACTGCTTGTCGGGTTTGCGGCCCGCGATGTCCATGGGGAGGGTGATGTTCTCCAGGGCGTTGAGTGTGGGCAGCAGATTGAACGCCTGGAAGATGAAGCCGATCTTGTCCCGGCGCAGCCGCGTCAGCTTCTTGTCCTTCAGTCCGGTGATCTCCTGCTCCCCGACCCGGATACGGCCCTCGGTCACCGAGTCCAGACCGGCGAGGCAGTGCATCAGCGTCGACTTGCCGGAGCCGGACGGCCCCATGATCGCGGTGAACGCGCCGCGGGCGATCTCCACGTCGACGTGGTCGAGCGCCACGACACGGGTCTCGCCCGATCCGTAGGACTTCACCAGCTGCTCGGCGGCGGCGGCAACGGCCGAACGGGCCCCGCCGCCCCCGCTCTTGGGGTTCGCTGCAACCGTCGTCACGGTGTCTCTCCTCGTCGGTGTCATGGAGCCGCCGGCCCATCTGCCGGCCGGCGTCGGCGCCGGGACCCGGCGGCCGTGTATGTGCGAGCTTTCCGGAACGGCGTGCGCGCCGCGATGGTGCCCGTACGCGTCTGTGAGCGGGGGTTAGCCCCACCAACCCGTGCGTAGTCGTAGGAGGTCGTGGGAGGTCGAACGCGGTCGCACGCGGTCGCACGAGGCCCCGAGGCCGGCGGCCGGGTT
>DATMEI010000491.1:0-4816 GCA_035556995.1 Streptomyces sp. | reverse complement strand
GCGTTCCAGATCTTGTTGGCGAAGTTGCGGGACGCCTTGACCCAGTCCTCGCCGATCGGCACGTCCGTACCGGGGTTGGCGCCGTTGGCCAGGGTGAAGCGCAGGGCGTCGGAGCCGTACTCCTCCATCCAGTCCAGCGGGTCCACGACGTTGCCGAAGGACTTCGACATCTTCTTGCCCTGTGCGTCGCGGACGAGGCCCGTGAGGGCGATGGTGTGGAAGGGGGCGACGCCGTCCATCGCGTAGAGCCCGAACATCATCATCCTCGCGACCCAGAAGAAGATGATGTCGTGGCCGGTCAGCAGCACGTCCGTGCCGTAGAACTTCGCCAGATCCGGGGTCTGTTCGGGCCAGCCGAGGGTGGAGAAGGGCCACAGGCCGGACGAGAACCAGGTGTCCAGGACGTCGGGGTCCTGCGTCCAGCCCTCGCCCGTGGGGGGCTGTTCGTCGGGACCGAGGCAGCGGACCTCGCCGTCCGGGCCGTACCAGACCGGGATGCGGTGGCCCCACCACAGCTGGCGCGAGATGCACCAGTCGTGCATGTTGTCGACCCAGTCGAAGTAGCGCGCCGACATGTCGGCGGGGTGGATCTTGACGCGGCCGTCGCGCACGGCGTCGCCCGCGGCCTGCGCCAGCGGGCCGACCTTGACCCACCACTGCATCGACAGCCGCGGTTCGATGGTCGTCTTGCAGCGCGAGCAGTGCCCGACGCTGTGCGTGTACGGGCGCTTCTCCGCCATGATGCGGCCCTGTTCGCGCAGCGCCGCCACGATCGACGAGCGCGCCTCGAACCGGTCCAGGCCCTGGAACGGGCCGTGTGCGGTGATCACGCCGCGCTCGTCCATGACGGTCAGCGCGGGCAGGTCGTGGCGCTGCCCGATCGCGAAGTCGTTCGGGTCGTGCGCCGGGGTGACCTTGACCGCGCCGGAGCCGAACTCCGGGTCCACGTGCTCGTCCGCGACGACCGGGATGGCGCGGTCGGTGAGCGGCAGCTTGATCTTCTTGCCGAGCAGGTGCGCGTACCGCTCGTCGTCGGGGTGCACGGCGACAGCCGTGTCCCCGAGCATCGTCTCGGCGCGGGTGGTCGCGACGACGAGGGAGTCCTCCCCCTCGCCGTACCGGATGGAGACCAACTCGCCGTCGTCCTCCTGGTATTCCACCTCGATGTCGGAGATGGCCGTCAGGCAGCGGGGGCACCAGTTGATGATCCGCTCGGCGCGGTAGATCAGCTCGTCCTCGTACATCCGCTTGAAGACGGTCTGGACGGCGCGGGTGAGTCCCTCGTCCATGGTGAAGCGCTCGCGCGTCCAGTCGACGCCGTCGCCCAGGCGACGCATCTGGCCGAGGATCCTGCCGCCGTACTCCTCCTTCCACTGCCACACGCGCTCCACGAACGCCTCGCGGCCCAAGTCCTGGCGGGACTTGCCCTCTTCGGCGAGCTGCTGCTCGACCTTGTTCTGCGTGGCGATGCCCGCGTGGTCCATGCCCGGCAGCCACAGCGACTCATAGCCCTGCATGCGCTTGCGGCGCGTGAGGGCGTCCATCAGCGTGTGCTGGAAGGCATGGCCCAGGTGGAGGGAGCCGGTGACGTTCGGTGGCGGGATGACGATGGTGTACGGCTGCTTCTCGCTCTTGGCGTCGGCCTCGAAGTAACCTCGCGCTACCCAGCGTTCGTACAGCTCCCCCTCTACTTCGGCCGGTGCGTACTGCGTCGGCAGGTCTGAGGGGGCTGCTGCGTTCGGCCCGTGAGAGTCCGGGCGCTGCTGAGGTTTCTCGGTCACGACGGCAGTGTACGGGCGCCGATGTCGCAGTCTCGAATCGGTTTGGGGACCGGTGATGCCGCTGTCAGAACCATCCGCCAGGATGTAGGCAGCGCGTGAGTGTGCACGGTGCGTCATCGATGTCGCACACCAAACGGAGGGGGAGCGCCGCCATGAGCTACAACCAGCCCGGGCCGTACGGACAGCAGCCGCCACAGCCCGGCCCGTACGGACAGCAGCCGCAGGGCGGCCCGAATCCGTACGCCCAGGGTGCTGCTCCCGCCGGCGCACCGGGGCAGCCCGGCTACGGCTACCCGCAGCAGCCGCCGCAGCCCGGGCAGCCGGTCCAGTACGGACAGCCGGGGCCGTACGGCCAGCCCGGCCCCTACGGCCAGCCGGGACAGCCGGGGATGCCCATGCCCCCGCAGGGCGGCGGCAAGGCGGGCAAGACCATCGGCATCGTCGTCGGCGCTGTGGTCGTCGTGGGCGCCGTCATCGGCGGCGTCCTCCTCTTCAGCCCGGGCGGAGGCGGCAGTACGGTCGCTGACGACGGCAAGAAGTACAAGCTGACCTCGCCGCAGACGGTGGCCACGGAATATGAGAAGAACCCGACCGGCACGACGAACGACCTGACCTCCTCGGAGATCTCCGAGTTCGAGAAGGCGGGCGTCGACGGCCCCAAGGGCGCACACGGTTCGTACAAGGCGGGCAACGGCACGGCCGTCAAGCAGCTCAACTTCCAGGGCGTCTGGGGCGAGATCGAGGACCCGGAGGCGACCGTCGACGCGGCCTTCGCGAAGATGGCCGAGGACTCCGAGAAGGCCACGGAAAGCTCCGGCAGCAAGGCCGAGCTGGTGGGCAGCCCGGAGTCGGTCGAGCCCGCAGGCCTCGAGGACGCCGTCATGAAGTGCCAGATCATCAAGGTCTCCCTCGGTGCGGGTGCCTCCGGCAGCGGCCCGTCGGAGATCGAGGCGCCGCTGTGCATGTGGGGCGACCACAGCACTGTGGCGATGGTGTCCGCCCAGGACGCCTCAGCAGTGCTGACGGGCAAGGGCATGACGATGGATGACACCGCGGAGCTGTCCACGAAGCTGCGCGACGACGCAAGAGTCGAGATCAAGTAGCCCTCAGGGCAGGCGGATCGGGGCGTCCGGCACACTCTGCGGGCGCCCTTCGCAGGACGGATGGAGACCCCACGATGAGTGACAACCAGCCCGGCGCCCACGGACAGCCGGGGCAGCCCGGCGCACCGGCGACCACACAGGACGGCAAGGGCGGCATAGGCGGCATAGGCGGCATAGGCGGCAGCCGCAGGACCATAGCCGTCGTCATAGGCGCACTCGTGGTCGTGGGCGCCGCCATCGGCGGCTTCTTCCTCGTCGGTCCCGGCGCCGGGACCGAGTACAAGATGACGACGCCGAAGACGCTCGCCGGGGAGTACGAGCGGGACGGCAAGGGCGAGAAGGGCGACGGCAAGGCCTTCGGCAACAAGAAGGTGCCGGGTATGAAGAGCAGCGCGGACGTCAGCGCGGAGTACAAGGCCGGCACCACGAAGAAGCTGCAACTCGGCGGCGCCTACGGCACTGTCGAGAACCCGGAGAAGGCCGTCGACTGGGTCTTCGAGCAGACGGACAAGTCCCTGAAGACCGAGACGGGCGCCAAGGCCGAGGGAAAGCCCAAGAAGTTCACGCCGTCCGGCTTCGACGGTGACGTACTCAAGTGCCAGGAGTACAAGATCTCAAGTATGAGTCTGGCCATGTGCGGTTGGTCCGATGCGAGCACCGTCGGCACGGTCTCGTCGATGAACATGACGAGCGACGGCACGTCGACGCTGCCGGTGGATCTGAAGAAGTCCGCCGAAGTGGCGGCGAAGGTACGTAAGGACGCGCTGGTCGAGGCCGGCTGAGGCTTGCGGCGCAAGGCGGCCCGGGGCCAGCCGAAGGGCGAAGGCCGCCGGCGGCGGGCGCAGACGAGAACGAGGAGAGGGTGACCGGCAATGTGCCGGTCACCCTCTCCTCGCCGCAACGGCCGCTGCCGCGGGTGCGGTTACGCGCTCTTCTCGTGCCGCTCCTGGTCGTTGCTGCGGGAGCGCGGCACCAGGGTGGGGTTCACGTTCGAATGGACGACCTCTTCGGTGATCACGACGCGCTCCACGTCCTTGCGCGAGGGCACCTCGTACATCACCGACATCAGGACCTCTTCCATGATGGCGCGCAGGCCGCGCGCGCCCGTGCCCCGCAGGATCGCCTGGTCGGCGATGGCCTCCAGCGCGGGACGGTCGAAGTCCAGCTCCACACCGTCGAGTTCGAAGAGGCGCTGATACTGCTTGACGAGGGCGTTGCGCGGCTCCAGAAGGATCTGCAGCAGCGCCTCACGGTCGAGGTTGTGGACGCTGGTCATCACCGGGAGGCGGCCGATGAACTCCGGGATCATCCCGAACTTCACCAGGTCCTCCGGCATGACGTCCTCGAACTGGTTGCTGTCCTGGATCTCGCGCTTGGAGCGGATCGTGGCGCCGAAGCCGATGCCCTTCGCCCCCGCGCGGGACTCGATGATCTTCTCCAGCCCGGCGAACGCGCCGCCCACGATGAACAGCACGTTCGTGGTGTCGATCTGGATGAACTCCTGGTGCGGGTGCTTCCGTCCGCCCTGCGGCGGCACCGAAGCGGTCGTACCCTCAAGGATCTTCAGCAGCGCCTGCTGGACACCTTCACCGGAGACGTCACGGGTGATCGACGGATTTTCGCTCTTGCGGGCGACCTTGTCGATCTCGTCGATGTAGATGATGCCCGTCTCGGCCTTCTTGACGTCGTAGTCAGCGGCCTGGATGAGCTTCAGCAGGATGTTCTCGACGTCCTCGCCGACATAGCCGGCCTCCGTCAGCGCCGTCGCGTCGGCGATGGCGAACGGGACGTTCAGCATGCGCGCGAGCGTCTGCGCGAGCAGCGTCTTGCCGGAGCCGGTCGGGCCGAGCAGCAGGATGTTGGACTTGGCGAGTTCGATCGCGTCGTCACGGCCCTGCGCGCCGCCGGTCTCACCGGCCTGGACCCGCTTGT
>DATMEI010000490.1:0-2274 GCA_035556995.1 Streptomyces sp. | reverse complement strand
GAAGGGGTGCGCGCCCTTTCGCCGTCGCCGCTCTCCGCTTCGTCGAGCCTCCGCTCCAGCGCGGAAAGCACCGTCGGGTGCGGGCCCAGCGCACGTCCCCAGGTGCAGGAGACGTCCGGGTGCCGCTCCAACTCGCGGGCCAGGGCAGGCGGCATGCCCTTCCCGGCACGTCCGGCGGAGACCAGCGCGAGAGGCAGGGCGGCGATCCGCGTCACGCCGTCGGCCACCAGCCCCGCCACGGAGTCGGCCAGCGACGGCTGTGAGGACTCCACGAATCCGCCGGCCACGGGGAACTCGGGGTGGTGTCCGGCCAGTTCGCCGGCGAAGGAACGGAATGCTTCGGCACCGTCTTCGTCACGGGCGCCGTCGCCGACGAGGAGGAGGGCGGGCGGGGTCGTCACTGGTTCTCCTTGCTGTCCAACTGTCCGTGGTGACGTCCATCGTGCCCTGCGCGTCCCACAGGACATCCGGTGCCCACCTCCGCCGGTCCGTCGAGCGGAAGTGACCGGGCGGCCACGGCAGCGGTGGCTCTTGCGGCGCGGCTGTCCGGGTGCGCCGACGCCGTCTTGCGTACGAGCAGCCGCCCCCCTTCGCCGGAGGCGGCCAGCGCTGCTGCTTCCGCCACGGACGGTGTGGCCACTGCGGCGCGTACGGCGTCGGAGGGAGTGGGCACCTCGATTTCGCAGAGCACATGGGCCGGGTACGTGCGCAGCGGGAGCTCCAGCCTGTCGGCGACGGCGAGGAGTGCGGGCTCACCGGCCTTGGCGTCGACTGTCGCCAACTCCGCGACGCAGCACACGGAAAGCCCACCCGCGTCCAGGACCCGCATGACGAGGCCCAGCACCTCCTCACTGCTAACGCCGCGGCCGGCCCCGATTCCCACCGTCAACGACGGTGAGCGGGGCGCGAGTTCGCCGTTCCGGCAAGCCGCGTCCGCGACCGGGCGCCCGGCGGCTGCCGGCTTGTTCATGCGGCACACCTCTCCACGAACCTGCGGGCCGTCTCCGGAACGGCGGCCCAGTGCACATGCAGGTACGAGGCGTGCACGCTTCCCCGTACGCCACCGAGGAAGCCTTCCGTACGCCGCTCGGGCCGCACCAGCCCCCAGGCGGGCTCGATTCCCGCACCGGGTGAGATCGCGGTGCGGTGGAACTCATGGCCGCGCACCCGGGTTCCCGCTGCCGCCAGTGAGCTGTCACCGACGGCGACGGCTTCGCGGTAGCCGAGCGTGAGCCGTTCCGTCATCCGGGCGGTGGCGTCGAGCACACCGCACATCTTGCTGCCGTCCAACTCGCGTGAGAGGTAGAGCAGTCCTGCACACTCCGCCGCAACGGGCCCGCCGTCGAGGGCATGACGGGTGACGGCCCCGCGCAGCGACTTGTTCGCGGACAGCTCCGGCCCGTACACCTCCGGGAACCCGCCACCGATGACGATCCCGCGCGTGCCTTCGGGCAGTTCCTCGTCACGCAGCGGGTCGAAGTGGACGACGTCGGCGCCGGCCGCACGCAGCAACTCCTCCTGCTCGGTGTACGAGAAGCTGAACGCCGCCCCGCCCGCGACGGCCACCACGGGGCGAACGCAGCAGCCTCCCGGGGCAGTTGAAGGCGCCGGAATCTCCGCAGCGGGATCCCACGGCGTGACCGCCAGCGGGGGAGCGCTGCGCGCGAGGGCGAGCAGCGCGTCGAGGTCGCATCCCCGCTGTACCTGAGCTGCCGCCCCGGCGACTGCATCGACGGCCTCGGCCGTGCGTTCCGCGACCGGCACAAGGCCCAGGTGCCGGGACGGTGTGCCCAGCGCGGGTACGCGCCTGAGCACCCCCAGCACCGGCACTCCCGAGGCGTCCATCGCCTCGCGGAGCAGTTCCTCGTGACGGTCCGAGGCGACCTTGTTGAGCAGCACGCCCGCAACCCGTACCTCCGGGTCCCAGGACGCGAAGCCGTGCACGAGCGCAGCGACGGAACGGGACTGCGACGAGGCGTCCACCACGAGTACGACCGGGGCCTGCAGCAGTTTCGCGACGTGTGCCGTCGAGGCCAGGTCTCCGCCGCCCGCACCGTCGAAGAGGCCCATCACGCCCTCGACGACGGCCAGTTCGGCACCCGCCGCGCCGTGTGCGAAGAGCGGTGCGATCCGGTCCGGGCCGCACAGATAGGCGTCGAGGTTGCGGCCTTGCCGTCCGGTGGCCAGTTCGTGGTAGCCCGGGTCGATGTAGTCGGGCCCCACCTTGTGCGGGGAGACGGTCACCCCCGCCTCGGTGAAGGCGGCCATGAGGCC
>DATMEI010000489.1:0-2167 GCA_035556995.1 Streptomyces sp. | reverse complement strand
CCTGCACCACCTGCTCGACGATCCGCTGTACCTGCTCTCCACCGCGGACGGACACACGCTCGAGACGATGCGCGACGCGACCTGGATCGCCGGCTGCGAACGCTGTCGCAGCCACCTGCTGTCCGTGTGCGCCGACCTCGGCTTCGAGCCCAAGATCGGCTACACCACGGAGGACATGGTCGTGATGCAGGCGCTGGTCGCGGCCGGGCTCGGCGTGACGACCAGTCCCGGGCTGGCCCTGCGCGCCCACCACCTCAACGGCCTCGTGGCCACAGAATTGCCTGGGTCGCACCAGCACATCTACGCGGCGACCTACGGCGACCCGCCCGACCCGCCCGCGACCGCCGCGCTCGTGGCCGCCCTCGCGGAGGCCGCCGCGTCGACGGTCGCCTCGCTGCGGCCGGAGCCGCTCGTCACAGAATCCGCTTAGGCCGACCGCCGCCCCGCGGCGAGGGCGGCGGTGGCCGTCGCGGCGGCTAGTTGGCCCAGAAGGCGGCGAAGCGGACGCCGCCGCTCTGCTCGTAGCCCGTCACGGCCTGCGTGAGGCGCCCGGCCGACGTGTTGGCCGCCCACTGCGCCTGGTACTGCGAGCTGGTCAGCCCGTGCTTGGCGAAGACCGACGCGGCCGGCGACTTCCACCAGATGGCGGTGATGCGCGGCTGGCCGTCATGCGTGTACGCGTTCAGGTACACGAGGTGGCGCCCCGCGGCGTTGTTGGCGTCGAACTTGGCCTGGTACTCCGCCGGGGTCAGGAAGGACCGCGCCTCCCAGGCGCCCGCGTTGACCTTGAGGTAGATCGCCGTGTAGCGGCGGCTGCCGTTCAGCGACACGGGCGAGATGACGCGGGGGACGAAGCCCTTGGTCTTGAGGTCGTCCAGGCGGTCCTGGTGCTGGGAGGCCGTCAGGCCGTGGTAGGCGACGTACGAGGGGCCGGAGGTCTTCTCCCAGATCGCCGCGTACTGCACGTTCCCGGAGACGACGTAGCTGTCCACGTGGGTCAGGCGGTAGCCCTGGGCCTTGTAGTCGTCGAACTTGTCCTGGTACTGGGAGCCGGTCATGCGGCTATGCGAGCGCCAGGCGCGGTGGTCGGAGTTCGTGCGGAAGACGACGTTGAACTTCAGCTGGCCGCCGTCCGTGTAGCCGTCGATCCAGGCGAGCCGGGAGCCGCAGTCGGCGGCCTCATGGAAGACCTGCGAGTACTTGGACTCGGGGACGCCGTGGCGGGCGTATTCGGCCGCCCCGGGGACGAGCGACGTCGTCTTGTAGGTCTGGCCCTTGACGAACTGCTGGCCGGGGATGCCGCAGATCCGCGGGATCCGGTCCTCACCCGACATGAAGCCCTGGCTGTCGATCGGGCTCGCGGCGTTCGCGGGGACGCTGACCTGGAAGTGCAGGTGCTTGCCCGAGGCGCAGCCGACATCGGACTGGATGCCGAGGAACCTGCCGGTCTGCACGGTGTCGCCGACATCGAGGCCGGCATCCACGCCGACGGAGTTCTTGCGCATGTGCGAGTACTTGGTCCACTCGCCGTTGGCGTGTTCGATCCAGACGTAGTTGTTGTTGCACGGGCTGCCGCCTGGGCGCTTCTCGCTGAAGCCGTCCTGGATGAACCGGACCGTGCCCGGGGCGGCCGCGGTGATGCTGTCGCCGCCGTTGAGGCCGACCATGTCGATCCGGTTCAGCGGGTTGTGGGTGAGGTGGTCACCCGTGACCTTCACGTCCGTGCCGGGCGCGAAGGGGATGACGTACAGGCCGGCCGAGCGGTCGGCGGCGTGAGCCGCGCCGGCGCCGGCGAGCGCCACGACGGTGGCGGCGAGGGAGGCGACGCGGAAGAGGTGGGGAGGAGTCTTCATGTCCTCACAACTGCGGAGGGCGCCCCGACTTACGAGCGTCTACGTGCCAGCTTTTCGCGTCGGAACCCTCCTCGAAGGGTTAGGCCTCCCGAGTAACCCGGCTCCCCGGACGTCGTATGTGGCAGCACCCGCATGGACGACGAGACCCTCACAGCCCGAGCGATCGAAGGCGATCGCGACGCCTTCGCCGCGCTCTACGAACGCTACGAGCGCCGGGTCTACAACGTCTGTTACCGGATCCTCGGGTCTCCGGAGGAGGCGGCCGACGCCACGCAGGAGGCGTTCGTGAACGTGCTCCGGCGGCTCCCGCGCTT
>DATMEI010000488.1:0-2870 GCA_035556995.1 Streptomyces sp. | reverse complement strand
GCAAGGCGGCGCTCGTGACCGGGGGCAGCCGGGGGATCGGTGCCGCCACCGCGCTGCGCCTCGCCGCCGACGGCGCCGACGTCACACTGACGTACGACAAGAGCGAGGAGCGGGCGGCGGACATCGTCGCCCGTATCAAGGAGTCGGGCAGCCGCGCCCTGGCGGTGCGCATGGACGGGACCGACCCGGACGCGGCTCGTGCCGCCGTGGAGGCGGCCGTGGAGGAGTTCGGGCGGCTCGACATCCTGGTCAACAACGCAGGCGTCGAAGGCATGGGCACCATCGGCACGCTGCGGCTGGTGGATGTCGACCGGGTGCTGAGCGTCAACGTACGGGCGCCGTACCTGGCCGCTCAGGCCGCGGAACCGCACCTGGGTGAGGGCGGGCGCATCGTCAACATCGGCAGCTGCGTCGCCGAGTACGTCCCCTTCCCCGGCATGTCGCTCTACGCCACCAGCAAGGCGGCCATGGCCGGGCTAACCAAGGGGCTCGCCCGCGAACTGGGCTCGCGCGGCATCACCGTCAACCTCGTCACCCCGGGCCCGATCGACACCGACATGAACCCGGCCGACGGGGAGGGAGCGGGCGCCCAGGCGTCGCTCACCGCGCTCGGCCGGTACGGCGACGCCGCCGACGTGGCCGCGACCGTCGCCCACCTCGTGGGCGACGGCGCCCGGAACGTCTCCGGTGCTTCGATCGCGGTCGACGGCGGCTTCACGGCCTGAGGCCCCGTCCAGTCCTGTCCTGTCCTGTCCGGTCCGTACTTGTCGTGTCGTGTACGCCGGTTACCGCCGCCCGGCGGCACGCTCGCTGGGCGGGCTCAACCGCATCAGCAGCACGTACACCACCAGCGAAGTGCACAGGCCCACCGCCCAGCCGTAGTCGGCCAGCGGCTGGAGGAAGGGAATCAGACCGTCGGCGGGGTAGGGGCCCTTGCCGGGCGCGGACCAGGAGCCGCCGACGGCGAGCAGGCCGCCGACGACGAAGGCCGCCAGCGCCCGCAGGTTCCAGCCCGCGCTGTACCAGTACGCGCCGCCCTCGCGGTACAGGTCGGCAAGGTTCAGACGGGTGCGGCGCAGCAGCCAGTAGTCGGCGATGAGAATGCCGGCGACCGTTCCCAACAGGCCTCCGACGGTGCCGAGCCAGGTGTAGATGTACAGCTCGGGTGTCGCGGTCAGCTTCCACGGCATGATCACGACGCCGATCACGCCGGTAATGAGCGCGCCCGTACGGAAGTTGATGAACCTCGGTGCGAGATTCGCGAGGTCGTACGCGGGTGAGACGACGTTGGCGGCGATGTTCACCGAGATCGTCGCGATCAGCACGGTCACCAGGCCGAAGAGCAGCCCGAAGAAGTTGTCCGTCCTCGCGGCGAGCTTGACCGGGTCCCAGATCGTCGTCCCGTACACGGCCTGGGAACCGGAGGTGACGAACACCGACATCAGCGCGAAGAACGTCATGGTGGTCGGCAGGCCCAGCGACTGCCCCCAGACCTGGGCGCGTTGGCCGGCGCCGAAGCGCGTGAAGTCGGGGATGTTCAGCGAGAGCGTGGACCAGAAGGCGATCATCCCCATCAGGGCGGGGAAGAAGACCGGCCAGAACTCGGCACCCCAGCCCAGCTTCGAGGGCTGGTCGAGCAGCGGGCCGAGTCCGCCTGCCTTGACGGCAATCCAGGCCAGCAGTACCAGCGCGCCGACGATGACGAATGGCGCGGCCCAGTTCTCGAAGCGGCGCAGCGCCTCCATCCCCCGGTAGATGATGGCCAGTTCGAGCGCCCAGAACATCAGGAAGCAGACCCAGAGCGTCCAGGGCTGCCCGCCTATCGCGGCGGCCTCCGTCCAGCCACCGAAGATCTTGCCAAGCAGAATGAAGATGCCCTGGCCGCCGATCCAGGTCTGGATGCCGAACCAGCAGCAGGCCACCGCGGCCCTGATCATCGCCGGGAGATTGGCTCCGCGCACTCCGAACGAGGCCCGGGCGAAGACCGGGAAGGGAATGCCGTACTTGGGTCCGGCATGGCCGGTGAGAAGCATCGGCAGCAGCACGATCACATTGGCCAGTGCGATGGTGAAGACGGCCTGCTTCCAGTCCATGCCGAAGGCGATGAGCCCCGAAGCGAGCATCCAGGACGGGATGTTGTGCGCCATGCCGATCCACACGGCGGCGAAGTTGTAGGTGGTCCAGCGCCGTTGGGACATCGGCACCGGGTGGAGGTCGGAGTTGGCGAACCGGCTGTCTTCCGGTATCGCGCCGTCGGTCAGCTCCACCCGGCCGTCGGCGTACGTGACTTCATCAGTGGTGCCGGTGCCGGGCGCATCCTGCGGACCCGGTGCGGCGGTAGGAACGGTCCCGGTCATGGCACACACCTCTTCGGATCAGGCTCAGTCCTGCAGGGCGGGGATGACCTCTTCCCCGTATGCGTCGATGGTGGATTCCGTCGCGTCGTGCATGGCGTACACCGCGAACTGGTCGACGCCCAACTCGCGCAGCGCCCGCAGGCGTTCGATGTGCGCTTCGGCCGGGCCGAGCAGGCAGAAGCGGTCCACGACCTCGTCGGGTACGAACTCGGTGTCGGGATTGCCTGCGCGGCCGTGGTGTGAGTAGTCGTAGCCCTGCCGGGCCTTGATGTAGTCGGTCAGCGCTGTGGGGACGAGATCCGACTCCGCACCGTAACGCTCGACGAGATCGGCGACGTGGTTGCCGACCATGCCGCCGAACCAGCGGCACTGTTCCCGTGCGTGCTGGATGTCGTCGCCGATGTAGGCGGGGGCCGCAACGCAGATCGTCACGTCGTCCGGGTCCCGGCCTGCCTGGGCGGCGGCGACCCGCACGGCCTTGACCATCGACTCGGTCAGATACGGATCGGCAAG
>DATMEI010000487.1:0-3733 GCA_035556995.1 Streptomyces sp. | reverse complement strand
GATTCCCGTGGTTTCGATGAATTCCCGGATCTGCTCGTCCGCCTGTGCGTACGCCGCACCCTTGCCGAGCACGATCAGTGGCCGCCGGGCGTTGGCGAGGAGGCCCATCGCACGGTCGACGGCCTCTTGGTCGGGCAGCTGGCGCGGCGCCGGGTCGACGACCGGCCACAGTGATGCGGCGCCCTTCTCCGCGTCCATGACTTCGCCCAGCACGGCGGCCGGGATATCGAGATAGACCCCACCCGGGCGCCCGGAGACGGCGGTCCGTATGGCGCGGGCCAGACCGCGGCCGATGTCCTCCGCGCGGTGGACTCGGTAGGCCGCCTTGGCGAAGGGCTTGGCCGCAGCCAGCTGGTCCATCTCCTCGTAGTCGCCGCGCTGCAGGTCGACGAGGTGCCGTTCGCTGGATCCGGAGATCTGGACCATCGGGAAGCAGTTAGTGGTGGCGTTGGCCAGCCCCACCAGGCCGTTGAGAAAGCCCGGTGCGGACACCGTCAGGCAGATGCCCGGCTTCTTCGTCAGGAATCCGGCTGCTGCCGCGGCGTGTCCGGCGTTGCTCTCGTGGCGGAAGCCTATGTAGCGGATGCCCGCTCCCTGCGCGACACGCGCCAGGTCGGTGATCGGGATGCCGACGACACCGTAGACGGTCTCCACGCCGTTGAGTTTGAGCGCATCGACGACCAGATGAATCCCGTCGGTGACATCGGGGTTGTCGGCACCCCCTGCCTCTGTGCCCGGTACGGAAGCGGCAGTCATGGTGAGGACCCTCCCTGGATGGTGCGACTGAAATCACGGAATACTGCATACAGTATGCTCGTCTCAGCCGGACTGGCAAGGATTGCGTTGAGCTCTCGAGATGCGGTTCTGCCCCGGCCCCACCCCACCACCGGCGGCGCTCCACCGATATGCGCACCACGGTGACCGCCGAACGGCAACGTGGTTCAGCCCAGCGCGTCCATCAGGGCGGTGACATAGGCATCCAGCCGCTCCTCCACGGCTCGCGTCGTCAGCTCGGTCCTCCCTGCCTCCCGCCATGGCTGCGACACCGACTGCACTTCTTCTGAGAACGCCAGCCCGTCCCGCACCCCGCCAGTACTGCCGCTCGCTCGCGGCCGCGGCCAGTACCCCGCCGGCCTCCTCATACGCCTCAGCGAACCGCAGACCCCACGCCGGGCCGTGCAGCAGCGCGAGATTGGTGGAGCAGTGCGCCACATCGAGGTCCGCCGGGCCCCAGGAGGTAGCCGCCCAGTCGACAACGCCGGTGTTCCGGGCACCCGCCGGCCTCGAGGGCGGCACGTCGAACAGCACGTTGCCGGGCTGGAAGTCCCGGTGCAGGAAGCGCCCTTCATAAGGCGGCGCGGGCTTGCGGATCACGTCGATCGCCGCGGCCCATGCCGCCGCGTCGGCGCCCTTCGGAGTCACGACGGTGTCGGCGGCCGTCAACGCCACATACTCCCGGGGCCGCTCAGCGGGTCGCAGCGAGTGGATCGCCACGAGTTGACGGGCCAGCAGAGGGACGCGCGTCTCCAATCCCTCATCATCCAGGACCGTCCGGCCCGCCAGATGTGTCATCAGGAGTGACGGATACTCGCAATGTTCGGCGGCCGCATCAACCGCGACCAGTCCAGGAGCCGGCACGCCGGTCCCCGCGAGCAGGATCAGGGCGCCGACCTTCCTGTTCAGCCAGTCCTCGGCGTGCTCCACGTCGACGAAGGTCCGCAGCACCAAGTCACGAGTGCCCCCGTCCCGCGTGCCGATGGTCAGCCGCCGCATTTCGGCCGTGACGCCGCCGTGCAGCGCTCCGGCTCCGACGATCCGTTCACCGGCATCCAGATGCCGGCTCACTCCCGTCCGAAGTGGACCCTGCTGGTGGGTGCCGCCGGCGAGCGCTGGCTCGCCGGCGCGGCGGACGTCGGACTCCCCGCGCATCGCGTCGCGGTCCAGTGGCTCCCCGACGAAGGGGCTCTGCTCGTCCGTCCGGACGGGATCGTCGCGATGCGCGCCACGGCGTCGGCGACGGATCCGGCGCAGTTCCTCACCGAGGTCTTGGACCAGGTGCTGGCCAGGCCGGTCCCGGCCAGAGCTTGGTCGTGCTGACCTTGAAGTTCGAGAAGTACGCGTGTACTTCCCTGCACTTCCTTCTTCGGACCCCGGCTCGTCTCGTGCCCGCCGAAGAACGTCGAGAAGTCGGAGCCGACGTGGCGCTGAGAGGTGCAGGTGGCGCCTACGCCTTGTTCGCGTTGAAATGCCGAGGCCTGGAAGGCCGAGCGGCCGCGCCGGGAACAGCCGGGCCGGTCGGCACGGTTGCACCGACCGAAGGGCCGGCGCCGCACGGGCGGGGAACACGGAGACCACGAGGTCGTCCGCCCCACCAGGATCCGGGCCCCAGGAGCGCGGTACACCCGCCGCTCACTCGGACCAAGATGGATTTCTGCAGGAGGACTTTTTCATGACTGACCGGCCCTTGACGCTCATGGCAGTACACGCCCACCCCGACGACGAGGCCACCGGAACCGGAGGGGTCCTCGCGCGGTACGCGGCGGAGGGCATCCGCACGGTTCTCGTGACGTGTACCGACGGCGGCTGCGGTGACGGACCGGCGGGTGTCAAACCGGGCGATCCCGAGCACGATCCGGCGGCCGTCGCCTTCATGCGCCGTCAAGAACTCGAGGCGAGCTGTGACGTCCTGAAGGTCAGCGATCTGGAGATGCTGGACTATGCCGACTCCGGGATGACGGGCTGGCCGAGCAACGACGCCCCCGGATCCTTCTGGCAGACCCCCGTGGAGGAAGGCGCCGCCCGACTTGCGGAACTCATGCGGCACTACCGACCCGATGTGGTCGTCACCTACGACGAGAACGGCTTCTACGGCCACCCCGACCACATCCAGGCCCACCGCATCACGATGGCGGCGCTGGAGATGACCGCGCTGACACCGAAGGTGTACTGGACGACGATGCCCCGCTCGATGATGCAGCGGTTCGGGGAGACCATGCGCGAGTTTCATGAGGACATGCCGGAGCCGGATCCGGCCGAGGCCGCCGCGATGGCCGAGATCGGCCTCCCCGACGATGAGATCACCACGTGGGTGGACACCACCGCATTCAGCAGCCAGAAGTTCGATGCGCTGGCCGCGCACGCCAGTCAGGGCGAGAACATCTTCTTCCTCAAGATGGGCAAGGAGAGGTTCGGCGAGTTGATGGGCATGGAGACCTTCGTACGTGTCAAGGACGCCACCGGCGCGGCCGTACCCGAGAACGATCTCTTCGCCGGACTGCGCTGATCCGCCCGTCCGGACCGGAGACCGGGAAGTTCATCGGCCGCACGGCGCGATCGAGGGGGCCACACACCCGCCGCCATAGCAGAAGCCCGAGCCGCCTCCCGAGGTGGTGAAGTGGCTGGGGGGAGGTCCCGCGGTCATTCCTCGACCGTGATGGCCAGGACTGGGCACATCACCGCCGCATGGTTGACGTCGGCGGCCAGACCTGCCGGCGGGACGGGGTCCAGCAGGACGACGATGCCGTCCTCGTCTCGCTGGTCGAAAACGTCCGCGGCGGCCAGCGCGCACTGCCCGGAGCCGACGCACGTGTCCTGGTCGACGGTTACCTTCATGGTGTCCCTCCTCGATGGCACGGTTACCAGGTGACGGGCAGTTCGGTGACACCGCCGGTGATGGTGGTACACACCTCGAGGTCGTCCATGCTCCTTGCCAGGCGCAGGCTTGGGAGGCGCT
>DATMEI010000486.1:0-2225 GCA_035556995.1 Streptomyces sp. | reverse complement strand
CCCCGAGGGCAACGAGTTCTGCCTGGACTGACGCAGGGCCGTAGTCGCGGGGGCAGCGACCGAGAGCCGGTCAGGGCTGGACGTTCCAGGGCAGCAACTCGTCCTTTGTGGACCCGGCTGCCACGCCCAACGGCGCGTGCGGTCCCGACGCTCAGCGGCGCCGGTATCTCGCCGCCATCGCGTGGAATGCCTTCTTCGGTTCCCAACAGGACTGGTCGAGCATGCGGACCACGCCGTAGGAGCCGAGGTCCTGGCCCGCAGGTCTGTTGTAGCCGGCGAAGGTGAACCAGAGCGCGGTGTCGACTCCTTCGCCCTCGAAGATGTCGAGCAGTTCGTTGAGGTAGCGCACTTGCTCGTCCTCGTCCGGTATCGCATCCCGCGGTACCTGCCATGCCATGCCGCCGCGCTCGGCCGCGCCCCGGTAGGCGCAGGTTCCGTACTCGATCACCGCGACAGGCTTGCCATGGGAGAAGTGCCCGCGCAGTTCGGACCGGAATGTGTCGGCGTTGTAGGCGGCCCGGTAGGCATCGATGCCGACGAGGTCGAATGGGCCCCAGTCCACGGACTCCCACGGGGCGGAGGCATACGTGAGCTGTCCGCCGAAGTTGGCGCGAACCGTTGCGGCGGCTTGGGCGAGGAAGTCGTTGAGACGCTCCTGCACCGGCCCGAGGGAGGTCCACCATTCCAGGTCGGCGTTGGCCATGGCGTGCAGGCGATCGCCGTAGTTGTCGCCGGGGATGAATCCGCCGCAGAAGGCGCTCATCTCGCAACCGGCGACGTACACGACGTCGGCACCGTCGTGCCGAAGGGCTTCGGCCCGTTGGGCGCAGTCGGCGAAGAACGGGAGCAGCCGGTCGGTGGGAAGGTCGACGGGGAACGGGGCGAACCAGACCTCCAGCCCGATGTCGGCGGCATGCCGGGCGGCGAGACTGAGCCGTTCGGGATCGCGGCCGGAGACACGCACGGCGTCGCAGTGCAGCTCACCGGAGATCACCGCCATGTCCTGCCGGACCGAATCCGCGGTGAAGACCTTGCGGGAGATGTTGTCGCCGGGAAGGAATCCGGTGTCGTAGTTGATGCCGCGGGCCCGCACGTCACTGCCCTTTCACATTGTCGATGCCGTGTTCCAGCAGGTCGAACGCGAGTTCAGTGTCCGCAGCCAGGGATCGGGCCGCCTGCTCTGGTGACGCGCCGTCGGTCAGGAGGTGGAAGAACGACTCCTGAAGGGTGAGCACGGTCGCGGCGATCTGAGCTGCCATCAGCGTGGCCGCCGCCTGCCCGTGCTCCTCGGCCAGCACATGTGCCAGCGCCCGGCGCTGGTGGTAGAGCAGGGTGTTCGCGGCCGAGCTGAGCGTGGGACTGTCGAAGATCACGCGCATACGAGCAACCACTTCGTCCCGGTCTGCCGCCGCCAGCTCGCCGGCGGCGGCCCCGCGGAAGTGAGTTCGCAATGCCTGGAGGGGTGACTGGTCCCGAGGCCGTCGGGCGACGACGCCGGCCAGGTCGTCCTCCCTCACGCCCTGCAGCACAAGCGACTGCTTGCTGGGGAAGTAGGTGAAGAGGGTGGCCTTGGCCACCTCCGCGGCGTCGGCGATCTCGTTGACCGTCACCGCATCGAAGCCGCGTTCGGTGAACAACGCCAATGCCACCGCGGCGATACGCCGTTTCGTCTGCTCCTTCTTACGTTCGCGTAGACCTGCCATGAGTACGAGGATAGCAGACTTGGTACGAAATCATACCTAGTACAGAAAAAGTGGCTATCCGTTCACACCGGTGCCCAGAATTGCGCTGGACGGCCCGCTCAATGCATCTTGACCCTGTGACGCACGGCACAGGCAGTCGAGAACCCGTCCCGCGATCGCGACGTCTTGCCTGATGTGAAAGGAACCGGACAGGACGAAGAGCAACTCGTCCGTCGCACGGCGAAGGGGGACCGTGCGGCGTTCGAGGAGCTCTATCGCCGCACGTCACCGTGGCTGGCCGTGCGCCTGCGACGACGCTGCGCCGACGAGCAGATCGTCGCCGAGGTCATGCAGGACACCTACCTGGCGGTGTGGCGCGCGGCCGGCCAGTTCGCCGGCGTCGGCGAGCGGAACTCCACGGCCGGCTGGCTGTGGACGATCGCCTCGCACCGCCTGGTGGACGCCTTCCGGCGCCGGGCCCGCTACGCGTCACCGCCACCGGCGATGGCCGGACCCGAGCAGAACGCCCCGGCCGCCGAGGAC
>DATMEI010000485.1:0-4458 GCA_035556995.1 Streptomyces sp. | reverse complement strand
CATCGACGTGGATCGGGAGTTCATCGCGCTCGGGGCCTGCAACATCGCCGCCGGCCTGTCCCAGGGCTTCGCGGTGACCGGGGCGGACTCCCGGACCGCGGTGAGTGACTTCATGGGGGGCAAGAGCCAGGTCACCGGCCTGATCGCGGCCGCCGTCATGGCGGTCGTGCTGCTCTTTCTCACCGGACCGCTCCAGTACCTGCCGGTCAGCGGGCTCGGCGCGGTGCTGATCTCGGCGGCGCTCGGGCTCTTCGACTGGAAGGCGCTGGTTCGCTTCTATCGGATCCGCGAGGGGGAGCTCGCGGTCTGCGTGGCCGCGATGCTCGGCGTCGTCACGCTCGGGGCATTGGAAGGCATCCTGGTCGCGGTCGCGCTCGCCATGCTGGTGCTTCTGATCCGCTCATCGCGGCCGGCCGACTCGGTGCTGGGACGTGTGGAGGGGCTGTCGGGTTTCCACAACGTGGCGCGCCACGACGAGGCGACGACCATACCGGGTCTCGTCCTCTACCGTTTCAACGCGTCGGTGATCTTCTTCAACGCGGCGTACTTCAAGCGGCGCGTGCTCGCGACGGTCTCCGGGAGGCCGGGTACCAGGTGGGTCGTCGTGGACGGAGGGCCGATCGTGCATCTCGACAGCACCGGCGCGGACACGCTGGCCGCCCTTGCCGACGAGCTGGCCGCGAAGGGGGTCCGGCTGATGCTCGCCGACGTCCACGCGAGGGTGCAGCGGATGCTCACGCGGAGCGGCGCCCTCGAACGCCTCGGCGCCGATGCCGTGTTCCCGACCCTGCGCAGCGCGGTGGAAGCGTACGAGCCGCGCGCGGTGAACCAGAAGGTGGAGGTGGCACGATGAGCGCAACGACCACGGCGAATTCCTTCCACGTCCTGACGAAGCCCACGGGGGCCATCTGCAACCTCGACTGCAAGTACTGCTTCTTCCTCTCCAAGGAGGAGCTGTACCCGAACAGCAAGTTCCGCATGACGGACGAAGTGCTGGAGCGCTACATCCGCCAGCAGTGCGAGAGCCAGGCGGCGCTGCCCGAGGTGACGATCTCCTGGCAGGGCGGGGAGCCCACCCTGATGGGACTCGACTTCTTCCGGCGTTCCGTCGAGCTGGCCGCGAAGTACCGGCGGCCGGAGCAGAGCGTCCAGTACACGATCCAGACGAACGGCACCCTCCTCGACGAGGAGTGGTGCAGCTTCTTCCGGGAGCACCGCGTCCTGGTCGGGCTGAGCATCGACGGACCGCGCGAGCAGCACGATGCCTATCGGGTGGACAAGGGCGGGCACCCCACCTTCGACAAGGTCATGCAGGCCGCCCGGCTCATGCAGCGGCACCGGGTCGACTTCAACGTGCTCTGCACCGTCCACGCGAAGAACGCCGACCACCCGCTCGAGGTGTACCGATTCTTCCGCGATGAGCTCGCCACGCGACACATCCAGCTCATCCCGATCGTCGAGCGGGTGAACAGCGATGGCCGGACGCGGTTCCAGGAGGGGAGCGCGGTGACCGACCGGTCGGTCACCGCCGAGCAGTGGGGTCGGTTCCTGACCACGATTTTTGACGAGTGGGTGCGGCGTGACGTCGGCACCGTCTTCGTGCAGATGTTCGACGCCGCCCTGGCGTCGTGGGTCGGGGCGCCTCCGACGCTGTGCATCTTCTCTGAGACGTGCGGCGATGCGGTCGCGCTGGAGCACACGGGTGACCTCTACTCGTGCGACCACTTCGTCGAGCCGAAGCACCTGCTCGGCAACATCGCCGACACCCCGCTCGCCGAGCTGGTCGCGTCTCCCCAGCAGCGCGCTTTCGGCGCGGCCAAGCGCGACACCCTGCCCCGCTACTGCCGCGAATGCCCGGTGCGCTTCGCCTGCCACGGCGAGTGCCCCAAGAACCGCTTCATCCTGACGCCGGACGGCGAGCCCGGGCTGAACTATCTATGCGCCGGTTACAAGGCGTTCTTCACGCACGTCGACAAGCCCATGCGGATCATGGCCGATCTCCTGCGGCGGGGCCGCTACGCCGACGAGGTCATGCAGATCCTGAACACCGAGACCGTGCGTCTCTCGGCCGCGGTGGCCCGCACGGGGCGGAACGAGCCGTGCCCGTGCGGGAGCGGACGCAAGACCAAGCGCTGCCACGGGGCGCTGGCACACGTCGATCACTAGAACGAAGAAGAAAGGATCGAAACATGGCGACTCAGTCAGACAAGGTTCAGCGAGCGATCCTGCCGATCCCCGATTCGCACCACGTGGGTTTGACCACCTACGATGCGAAGGATCCGGACACCAAGTTCCCGCCGATCAGGGATCTGCGGCCTCCCAAGGGCGCGCCCAACGTCCTGGTCGTCCTCATCGACGACGTCGGCTATGGCACCAGCAGCGTCTTCGGCGGGCCGTGCCACACCCCCACCTTCGAAAAGCTCGCGGCAGGCGGCTTGAAGTACACGCGCTTCCATACCACCGCGCTGTGCTCGCCCACGCGGCAGGCCCTCCTCACCGGCCGCAACCATCACTCGGTCGGCATGGGCGGCATCACCGAGATCGCGACCGCGGCTCCCGGCTACAACTCCGTCTTGCCGAATACCAAGGCGCCGCTGGCGGTAACGCTCAAGCTCAATGGTTACTCGACCGCGCAATTCGGCAAATGCCACGAGGTTCCCGTCTGGCAGACGAGTCCGGCGGGGCCGTTCACGGCATGGCCGACCGGCGGCGGCGGATTCGAGTACTTCTACGGCTTCATCGGCGGCGAGAACAACCAGTGGGACCCGGCCCTGTATGAAGGCACGACGCCGATCGAGCCCCCCAGGACGCCAGCGGAGGGCTACCACCTGACCGAGGATCTGGCCGACAAGGCGATCAACTGGGTGCGCCAGCAGAAGGCCCTGCTGTCCGACAAACCCTTCTTCATGTACTTCGCGCCGGGCGCGGTGCATGCGCCGCACCACGTGCCAAAGGAGTGGATCGACAAGTACAGGGGCAAGTTCGCCCACGGCTGGGACAAGCAGCGCGAGATCACCTTCGCGAAACAGAAGGAGCTGGGCGTCATTGCCGCGAATGCCGAGCTCACCGCGCGCCACCAGGAGATCCCGGCCTGGGATGCCATGGATCCGAAGCTCAAGCCCGCGCTGGAGCGCGAGATGGAGGTGTTCGCCGGGTTCATGGAGCACACCGACCATCACGTCGGACGGCTGATCGACACGCTCAAGGACATGGAGGTGCTCGATGACACGCTCGTCTACCTAATCATCGGCGACAACGGGGCGTCGGCAGAGGGCACGCTCCAGGGCGCCTTCAACGAGATGGCCAACTTCAACGGCATGGCCGCCATCGAGACCCCTGAATTCATGGCGTCCAAGCTGGATGAGTTCGGCGGAGAGGGATCCTACGGGCACTACGCCGTGGGCTGGGCATGGGCGATGGACACGCCCTATCAATGGACTAAGCAGGTGGCCTCGCACTGGGGCGGCACGCGCAACGGCACCATCGTGCATTGGCCCCGGGGGATCAAGGAAAAGGGCGGCATACGCCACCAGTTCAGTCATGTCATCGACCTCGCGCCGACGGTGCTGGAAGCTGCGGGCATCCCCGAACCGACGATCGTCAACGGCGTGCAGCAGAGCCCGTACGAGGGCACGAGCATGCTGTACAGCTTCAACGACGCCAAGGCGCCCGAGCGGCACGAGACCCAGTACTTCGAGATGTTCTGCAACCGCGGCATCTACCACAAGGGGTGGAGCGCGGTGACCAAGCACCGCACCCCGTGGCTGATGGGCGGGCAAGCAATGGCGGCCTTCGACGACGACGTCTGGGAGCTCTACGACGGCAGCAAGGACTGGACGCAGGCGAAGGACCTCTCGAAGGAGAACCCGCAGAAGCTGCATGAGTTGCAGCGCCTGTGGCTGATCGAAGCGGTCAAGTACAACGTGCTCCCCCTGGATGACCGGCAGATCGAGCGCATCAACTCCGACCTGGCAGGCCGCCCCACACTCATCAAGGGCAACACGCAGACGCTGTATGCGGGCATGGGGCGTCTTTCCGAGAACAGCGTGCTCAACATCAAGAACAAGTCGTTCGCCGTCACCTCCAATCTGGAGGTGCCCGCCAACGGCGCCGAGGGGGTGATCATCGCCCAGGGCGGTCGGTTCGGGGGCTGGAGCCTGTATGCCAAGGGCGGCAAAGCCAAGTTCCACTACAACGTACTGGGCATCAAGTCGTTCGGCGTGGAAGCCACCAAGCCGATCCCGGCCGGCAAGACCCAGGTGCGCATGGAGTTCGCCTATGACGGCGGCGGCATGGGCAAGGGCGGCACGGTCACGCTCTACTGTGACGGAGAGGAAGTTGGCAAGGGCCGGGTCGAGCAGACACAGGGATTCATCTTCTCGGCGGACGAGACGACGGACCTCGGCTACGAATCCGGCACCACGGTCAGCCCCGACTACACCGTCCACAGCAGCAAGT
>DATMEI010000484.1:0-5292 GCA_035556995.1 Streptomyces sp. | reverse complement strand
CGGATGTGCTGCTCGCGGGTCTGCAGAGCGAGCCGGTAAGCCTGGTCGCCGTCGGCATCCTTCGAGACTCCGACGAGACGGCCGGGCAGGCTCCGCGCGTACTTCTCACGCACCGACATGTAGCCGGCGTGAGGCCCGCCGAAGCCCATGGGTACGCCGAAGCGCTGGCTGGAGCCGACTGCGATGTCCGCCCCGAGTGCGCCGGGGGAGGTGAGCAGCGTGAGCGCGAGCAGATCGGCGGCGACGGTCACGATCGCGCCGAGTCCGTGCGCCTGATCGATGACGGCGCGGGGGTCGCGCACGGCCCCGGAGGCGCCCGGATACTGCAGGAGCATTCCGAAGACGCCCTGTTCGGCAACGTCCGCCGGGATGCCCTCGCTGAGGTCCGCGACGACGACCTCGACTCCCGTGGGCTCGGCACGGGTGCGGATGACGGCGATGGTCTGCGGCAGGCAGTCGGCGTCGACGAGGAAGACGCCCTGCTTGACCTTGCCGACGCGACGGGAGAGCGCCATGGCTTCTGCCGCTGCGGTCGGCTCGTCCAGCAGCGAGGCTCCGGAAGTGGGCAGACCGGTCAGGTCCGCGACCATGGTCTGGAAGTTGAGCAGCGCCTCGAGGCGCCCCTGCGAGATCTCCGGCTGGTAAGGCGTGTACGCGGTGTACCAGGCAGGGTTCTCCATGATGTTGCGCACGACGACCGGCGGCGTGAAGGTCCCGTAGTAACCCAGGCCGATCATGGACGGGAGTACCTGGTTGCGCCCGGCCAGCTCGCGCAGCTCCGCGAGCACTTCCGCCTCGCTCCCTGCCGGCAGCAGGTCCAGATCCTCACTGCTCTTGATCACTTCAGGCACTGCCGCGGCGGTCAGCTCGTCGAGTGAGCCGTAACCGACCTGCGCGAGCATCTTGGCCTGGGCACCGGTGTCGGGACCGATGTGGCGCCGTTCGAAAGGAGTGCCGCGCTCAAGATCGGTGAGGGGGATGCGGTTGGCAGTCACTGCGGGGGCCTCCTGGTCGTTGCGACCTACGAGGGACACCACACACGGGTGCCCGGACGGCCTCCCCCTCTGTCATCTCAACCTGAGAGTTTCACCGGTCCGCCCCGCTTGCGGGCGACCCGGCTTTCACCGTCGGTGAGGGGGAGCCCAGGCACTGCGTGGCCCGCCCTGCTTTCCAGAGTGACCTCACCCGCGCGGTACGTGAGCCTGAGAGATTCCGGGGAGGAGTTGCTCCTTCGGCGCCCCCGACGCTCACGCCGGAGGACTCTCCCGCTCGGGGTCGTCAGCCGTATTCGAGCCTACCAGCGCTTCATCCGACAGGAGCGGGCAGTGCACTCGAGTGGCCAAAGGCTGAAATGTGGCTTTGGGTGGTAATACGGCTTGTACGACTGGCTCCCGGCGTCATCGACGCCCGCAGCGCCCCCGATATGCGTGGCGGCAGGGAACGGGGCCCAGGGAGGGGTTCGTCAGACCGACAGATCCGGACCGGCCGCGGCAAGCGTCGCGCCCGGTGGCCCAGTTGCGACCAGTTGGAGGGACCCGTGCAGACCGATATCGACCCACGGAGCCTGATCGGGCGCAAGGCGCTCGACTCGAGCGGCTGCAAGATCGGAACGGTCGGCGAGGTCTACCTCGACGACGCCACAGGCGAACCGGAGTGGGCGGCCCTGCGCACGGGCTTCTTCAGGCGTGATGCCCTCGTCCCACTGGAGCCGAGCGAACTGGTCGGCGACGTACTCCAAGTCCCCTTCGAACGTGCCCTGATCAAGAACACTCCGGTTCTCGGTGTGGGCAGGCACCTCTCCCCCATCCAGGAGTTGCAGCTCTATCTCCACTACGGACTGGACGTGCCCGCTTCCGCGGAGGGCGGCCCCCCATCCGCTCCGTCACCCGGCCCCGACCGTGACTTCGGACGGATAGCGGGGTCGGAGAGCTGAGGAGCCTCCCCCGGTCGGCCCAACCGCTCCGCTTGATCCTCCAACTGCCCCGGCCGCGTCATCGGCGCAGGCGGCAGCGGTTCCGTTCCCTGCAGATCCGGGTCGTCGACGGGGTACGTACGCACTCTGCCGGGGGCCGACCCGGGAATCTCGAACCGCACGGTGACTCTCCCGAGACCACTGCCCTGCACCCAGCCGAAGCCGTGTTCGGTGTGCCATACATCCCGTCCCGGAAGCCATCGCCGGTCAGCCGGTGGCGTCGCGACCTCGGCCACGGACTCTCCCCCGGCGCCCTCCCCCTGCTCAGTGCCGTCAACTGCCGCTTCAGCAGCCTTCGCAGTGGCCTGGGCCTGGGCGAACAGGTCCTCCTGCGTGAAGTCGGCGAGCCCGCTCACGCCCACGCCGAGCAGCCGCACTCCGGCCGTGGTGTCCACGGTGTCGATCAGCCTGGCAGCGGCCTCTCGCACCACCCCGGGGTCGTCCGTGGGGCCGCGCAGCGTCTCCGAGCGCGTGAGGGTGGAGAAGTCGTAACTGCGCACCTTGATCACAACAGTCCGTCCCGACCTGCGCGCCGCCTGCAGCCGCTCCACACACCGGTCGGCGAGCCGGGCGACGTGCGCCTGGACGAGGGTTCGCTCGGTGAGATCCACATCGAAGGTGTCCTCCACGGAGACTGACTTGGCGTCCCTCTCCGCGATCACAGGCCGGTCGTCCCAGCCGTTCGCCATCGCGTACAGCGAAGTGCCGTGAGCTCTGCCCAAGAGCCGCAGCAGCTCCGCCTCCCCAGCCTCGGCCGTGTCCCCGACCGTGGTGATCCCTGCCCTGCGCAGCACTTCCGCCGTGGCCGGCCCCACCCCCGGCAGCGTCCGTACGGACATGGGAGCCAGCATCTCCCGCTCCGTGCCTGGCTCGATGAGGAAGAGCCCGTCCGGCTTGGCCTCCTCCGAGGCGATCTTGGCCATCATCTTCGAACCGGCCAGCCCCACGGATCCGCTGAGTCCGGTCGCCTCCCTGATCATGTCGCGCAACTGCTCGCCGACTGCCCTGGCAGCGGCCGAATCCTCCGATGCGAGTACGTCCCCGGCCACCAGGTCGACGAAGGCCTCGTCGAGGCTGAGCGGCTCCACGAGCGGTGAGAGCCGGCCGAGGATCTCCATCACCGCATCGCTGACCTGGCGGTAGAGGGTGAAGCGGGGCGTGAGATAAGCAGCGTTCGGGCACAGCCGACGCGCCTGTGCCATGGGCATGGCCGAATGAACACCGAAGATCCGGGCTTCGTACGAAGCCGTGGAGACCACCCCGCGCGGCCCGAGACCCCCCACGATGACCTGCTTGCCGCCGAGGCTCGGCTTGGATGCCTGTTCCACAGCGGCATAGAAGGCATCCATGTCCAGATGCAGGATCGTCGGTGCGCTTCTCACACTTGTCGATGCTGCCGCATGGCTCTGACAATCCTCAGCCGGCGCGATTGCGCCGCCGGGCCAGCTCGTCTTCAGGGTGGTCGCCGACAATCGTCTCGCCGGTGTCGACACGCTCACCGTGCAGCTGTGACAAGGCGCCTTCGACGTCCTTCCAGACCACGCCGACGGCGATCCCGAACACGCCCTGACCGCCCTGCAGCAGATCGACGACCTCGTCGGGTGAGGAGCACTCGTAGACGGTCGCACCGTCGCTCATCAGCGTCATCTGCGCCAGGTCGGTCATCCCGCATGAGCGCAGATACTGGACGGCGGTGCGGATGTTCTGCAGCGAGACCCCTGTGTCCAGCAACCTTTTGACGATCTTGAGAACGAGGACGTCGCGGAAGCTGTAGAGCCGCTGGCTGCCGGATCCGTAGGCGGACCTGATGCTCGGTTCCACCAGGCCCGTACGCGCCCAGTAGTCGAGCTGGCGATAGGTGATGCCGGCTGCTGAACAGGCAGTGGGGCCTCGGTATCCGACCGGTTCGGACGAGTGGTCCGTGGAGCTCTCCTCCGGACTCCGCCCCGAAGAGCCCACGAATGAAGGGTGGCCATCCGCCGCCATACCGTCGCCGGTACTTCTCACGCCGACCTCCGTCCTTCACGTCCCGGAGTACCCCCGGGACCTGCCTCACCGAAGGTAGGCAGTCGCCCGTGGTGCGTCAACGATCGCCACACTCGGCACGCCGAGTGATAATCACCCAAGGAGTGGTTTGCCGTAACCGCAGCAGGGGAAGTCCTGAGCGTTTGTCCTTACGGGACCGGTGGTCAGCGCCGGACCGGAGGCCGGGTCACTGACTGCTGGTGCCGAAGTCCTCGGGCGAGATCTGGTCGAGGAACTCGCGGAACTTCTCCACCTCGTCCTCCTGCTCGTCCGGAATCGCGATCCCCGCGTCGTCCAGCACACCGTCGCTGCCGTAGATCGGCGTTCCGGTACGCAATGCGAGAGCTATGGCATCAGACGGGCGGGCACTGACCTCGACCCCGCTGGCGAAGACCAGCTCGGCGTAGAACACGCCTTCCCGCAGATCCGTGATGCGGACAGCTGTGAGCTCCTGCCCCACCGCTTCCAGGACGTCCTTGAACAGATCATGGGTCAGCGGGCGCGCAGGCGTCATGCCCTGCTGCGCGAAGGCGATCGCGGTCGCTTCCCCAGGTCCGATCCAGATGGGAAGGTACCGGTCGCCACCCACTTCACGCAGCAGCACGATCGGTTGGTTGGAGGGCATTTCAACCCGGACACCCACAACGTCGAGCTCGTTCACACAGCAACCCTAGGCCGTGCCCCGCCTGTTTGGGTAGTCGGGACCCGCCCTGAGCTGTCGTATCAACCGACTCTGCCTGGGCAGATCTGGGCGGTTTTGTCACCAGGAGCGCAGCCGCAGGGCGGTGTGCACAAGGGCGGCGTGGAGCTGCAGAGACAACGCGACCAGCTCTCTCGCGGTCGTCTCAGCATCTGCCAGAATCCGGGGATTTCTTTGCCCTCTCAGCGGTGCCACGACCTCCTCGATGATCTCCGCCTCACGGTCCGCGGCGGGTTTGAGGACGGGCAGGTGACGCGGCCGGATCCCGGAGCGTACGAGATCGGCTGCGAGACGGGCCACAGTGAGGGCCTCAGTCCCGTAGGAACCTTCTCCTCGGGAGCCAGGAGCTGAGGCGTTGGATGTCCTCGACATCGAACTTGCGGTAGCCCGAGGGCGTACGCCGGGGCTCGACCAGTCCCCCGTCTCAAGGAAACGGATCTTGGAGACGGTGACCTCGGGAAACTCTTCACGCAGCACATCCAGCACGGCACCGATAGTCAGTGGGCTGCCGCTCTCCCCGGGGGCGGTGCCGGATCCGGCACCGCCCGACGGTGTGCGCTCCATGGGCTTCCCCAAAGGGATCAGACGGCGTGGC
>DATMEI010000483.1:0-10215 GCA_035556995.1 Streptomyces sp. | reverse complement strand
TGATGGGCGTCGCCACCGCCCTGATCGGTGTGCTGCCGACGTACGAACAGGTGGGAATCCTCGCTCCTGTGCTGCTGTTGATCCTGCGCATCGCGCAGGGTGTGGCACTGGGCGGCGAATGGGCCGGGGCGGTGCTGCTTGCGGTGGAGTACGGGCCGGAGGGCCGCAAGGGCAGGTTCGGCAGCTACCCGCAGATCGGGCTGGCTCTCGGACTCGCCCTGGGCACAGGCGCGTTCGCGCTGCTGAACAACGTCCTCAGCGAGGAGGCGTTCCTCGGCTACGGATGGCGCGTGGCCTTCCTGGTCTCCCTGGTACTCGTCGCGGTCGGCCTGACTGTACGGCTGAAGATCGATGAGACACCCGCCTTCCGTGCGCTGCGGCATCTCCAGGAGCTGCCGAAGTCCGCCCCGCTGGTGGAGCTGCTGCGCGAGCCGTCCTCCCGGCGGCATGTCGGACTGGGCATGCTGGCGCGCTGGGGCGAGGGTGCGGCGTTCAACACCTGGGCGGTCTTCGCGATCACCTACGCGACGACGACGCTTGCGCTGGACCGCACCGCGGTGCTGCTGGCCGTGACGGCGGCGGCCATCGTGATGGCCGTGGTGATACCGGTCTCGGGGTGGCTGACGGACCGGCAGGGCGCACGTCACGTCTATCTCGTGGGCATGGGCCTCTTCGCGCTCTCCGTCTTCCCGGCCTTCTGGCTCTTCGGCACGGGCGGACCCTGGGGCTTCGCGGCAGTGCTCATCGTGACCCTCGGCTTCGTGCACGCCTACTTCTACGGCGCCCAAGGCACCCTGTTCGCCGCGCTGTTCGCCACCCAGGTCCGCTACACGGGCATGTCGTTCGTCTACCAGATGTCCGGCATCTTCGCCTCCGGGATCACCCCGCTCATCATGACCGCGCTGCTCGCGCTCGGCTCCGGCACGCCCTGGCTGGCGTGCGGCTATCTGGCGTTCACGGCGGTGGTCAGCATGTGGGCGACAACCCGGCTGCGGGAGGTGGACCTTCACGTGGTCACAGGCCGTACGGAACGTGCGGCGCGGGAGGCGGAGCAGACGGCACCGGACGAGCCCGCAGCGGACGCCGCCCGTCAGGAGGAGCGCGTCCACCAGCACTGACACCCACGCCGACCTGCATTCGCCGCCCCGGCACGCGCACCCCGAATCAAAAGGAGAATCGCAGATGCCGAACGTCCTCACACTCTCCGGCAGTCCCTCAGCACGCTCCCGCACCGCCTCACTCGTACGGCACGTCGGCGAACTGCTGGCCGCCGAACGCCACGACGTCCGCCACGTCGCCGTACGCGACCTGCCTCCGGAAGCTCTGCTGGCGGGCGACTCCGCGCATCCGGCGATACGGGAGGTGGCCGACTCGATCGCCTGGGCAGACGCCCTCGTTGTGGGCACCCCCGTCTACAAGGCCGCCTACAGCGGGCTGCTCAAGACGCTGCTCGACGTGCTGCCGCAGTTCGCGCTGGCCGGCAAGACGGTGCTGCCGCTGGCCACCGGCGGCAGTGCCGCGCACGTCCTCGCCATCGACTACGCGTTGCGTCCCGTCCTCACCTCGCTGGGAACGGACAGTGTGCTCCGCGGCTGGTTCGTGCTCGACCGTCATGTGACGGCCGGCGCCGAGGGCAGCGGCGTCGTCGCCGCGGAGGCGGCGGAGGGGGTGACGGAGACCGTCGGCCGCCTCCTCGACAGCCTGGCGGCGCCCGGCCCGGCTGCGGCTCCGGTCGCGGGCCGGCCTCGCGGTCTGGCCACCGCGGTCTGAGGCGGCGCGGGACCGGGCGGGCCTGTGCGGCGGTGGCCGGGGCAGTGGCCTGGCCGCTGCCGGTGCTGGTGCCGGTGCAATTCGCTTGCAGGGACGGTCACTTCCCCGCCAGGCTCGCGCCATGACGGACGCGGCGCACGGGACGGGCACATCCCCGGACCTGCCTGTCCTCCATGAGGAGGTCCTTCGCTACTACGCGCGGGGCGAGGAGGACGGCAGGCTCCGCTCCGGCGTGGGACGCCTGGAGTTCCTGCGCACTCAGGATCTGCTGCGCCGGCTTCTGCCGGACTCTCCGGCCCGCATCCTGGACGTCGGCGGCGGCAGCGGCGTACACGCGAAATGGCTCGCCGAACAGGACGGTCACCAGGTCGAGTTGATCGACCCTGTGCCGCTGCACGTTGAGCAGGCCGCTCTGCTGCCCGGAGTCACCGCCCGCCTCGGTGACGCCCGGGCGCTGCCGCTGCCCGACGGCTGTGCCGATGCGGTACTGCTGCTCGGCCCGCTCTACCACCTCACCCGGCGGCAGCAGCGGGTGCGGGCGCTGGCGGAGGCGCGGCGGGTCGTGAGGCCCGGCGGGCCGGTGATCGCCGCCACCATCAACCGCTTCTCCGCGCTCCACGATCAGCTCAGCCAGGGCGCGTACTTCGAGCCGGACGAGCGGGAGTTCATCGACTCCGTCAGCGGCAGCGGCCAGCACCGCCGCCCCGGCGGGGGCTTCTGCGCCTACCTGCACCAACCGGCCGAGGTCCCGGGCGAGTTCGCCGAGGCGGGACTGGCCGCCGGAGGGCAGTACGGCGTGGAGGGCGCGGTCTGGCTCATGCCCGACGTGCTCACCTGGCTCGCGGACGACGACCGCCGGGCCGTCGTCCTCGACGCGCTGCGCCGTACCGAATCGGACCCCTCCCTGCTGGGCGTGAGCGCACACCTCCTCACCGTCGGTGCGGCCGACGCTCCCGGTGCCGCCGACGCTCCCGGAGCTCCCGGGGGCGTCGCCGGCTCCTGAGGCCGGTCACTCCTCCCGGGCGGCCGGAGGCGGAGGCGGCGCCGGAGCGCCCCGCGGCGGAGAGATCCGCGCCTGCGCCGGGATCTTCGCGCCGCCCACGGGTGCGGAGGACCCGGCCGAGGCCGTTGCGTCCTGATCCGCCGGGGGCAGCAGGGCGTCACGGCGGGCGCCGGGATCCCAGCCGGGCTCCACCACACGCTTCTGTACGAGCACCGCACCACCCAGTACGGCAGCGGCGATCAGCAGCATCAGCACGACACCGCCCACCTCGCCCGCCTTCGCGGCGTTGCCGATGAGGGTGCCGAACCAGCCGAAGTCGGCGTCGCCGAAAGTGGTGTTCGCCTCGCCGAAGGCTCCGAGCACCTTCAGCAGCAGCGCGGGCAGGAAGGTGATCAGCACACCGTTGAGGAACGCGCCGATGACCGCGCCCCGCCTGCCGCCCGTCGCATTGCCGTAGACGCCCGCGGCGCCGCCGGTGAAGAAGTGCGGCACGAGGCCCGGCAATACGAGCGCGAGGCCGAAGGCCGGCCCGAAGACCGCGGTGAGCAGACCGAGACTTGCCAGGCCGCCGGTGAAGCTGGCGAGGAAGCCGATGAGCACGGCGTTCTGCGCGTACGGGAAGACCATCGGCGCGTCCAGCGAGGGCACCGCGCCCGGCACCACCTTGGCCGCGATCCCCTGGAAGGCGGGGACGAGTTCACCGAGGATCGTACGGACACCGAAGAGGATGACGGCGACGGCGATGCCGAACTGCAGGCCCTGCATGACGGCGCTCATGAGGTAGTTGCCGACGTCGCTCGCGACCTCTCCGCCGCCGGCCGCGAACGCCTTGAACGCAGCCTTCTCGCCAGCGCCGACGAGATGGACGACGGCCATGACGAGGTAGATCAGCAGCATGGACAGCGCGGTGGCGACCATCGAGTCACGCAGGAAACGCAGCCCCTCGGGCAGGTTCATCTCCTCCGTGCTGCGGCTGCGCTTGCCGAAGAGCTGCCCGGCCGCACCCGCGGTGACGTAGCCCGCGGTGCCGAAGTGCCCGATGGCGATGCTGTTGTTGCCCGTGATGCGCTTCGTCCACGGGTGTGCGAAAGCCGGCATGGAGACGAGCATGACTGCCAGCAGCACGGCGCCGACGATCACCACAACCACCGAGGACAGCCCGGCAGTTGCCAGCACCATCGTCACGAGAGTGGCCATGAAGAGAATGTGATGGCCGGTCAGGAAGACGTACCGCAGCGGCGTGACCCTGGCCAGCAGCAGGCTGAGCGCGAAGCCCGTGATCATCAGCCAGGCGACTCGTGCACCGAACTGCTCCTGTGCGATGCCGACGATCGCCTCGTTGGTGGGGATCACGCCGTGTGCGCCGGTCGAGCCCTTGATCATCTCGCCGAGCGGGGCGAGGGAGTCGACGACCAGACCCGCGCCGGCGTTGATCAGCAGGAACCCGAGCGTCGCCTTGATGGCGCCGCCGGCGATCTGCCCGGCCGGCTTCTTCAGAGCGATCAGCCCCACGGCGGTGATGATGCCGATCAGGAATGCCGGTTGGCTGAGGATCTCGTTGACGAGAAACTCGGCGATGGAGATGAGCCAGCCCATGGTGCCGCCTCCGTTCCCGTCCTCAGACGTCGTAGGTGTCCCGGAGTGCGCCGTCGACCTCGACGGCGCTGGTGAAGTCCTCGATGACCCGCACCGGCACGCTCACACCGGTCAGGGTCCCGGCGATCTCCCGGGAGGTGAGTATCGCGACGGCCTCGGATGCCTTGCCCTTCGCGGAGACGGTGTCCGTGGCCTCCACGGTGACGTGCGCGGACCAGCCCCAGCGCTCCAGCACCTGTTCCAGGGTGTTCTTCAGAAACAGGCTCGTGCCCAGGCCGTTGCCGCACACCGTGAGGATCTTGTGCACGGACGCGCCGCCGCCCGCGGCCTTCCGCTCACCGCCTCCGGGGGCGCCGGTCGCTTCGGGAGCCTCGGGGACTTCGGAGGTCCCGGGCGCTTCGGAGGTCTCGGGGGCTTCGGGGGTCGCGCTTCCCTCCGCGTCCTCGCCGTGGAGCACAGCCAGGAGTTCCTCGGCTGTGGGTGCCTCCTTCAGCGCCTGTACGGTCCCGGGATCGGCCAGCAGCCTCGCCAGCTCGGCGAGCGCCGCCTGGTGTGCGCCCTTGTCCTTCGCCGCAAGGCCGACCACCAGATCCACCGGGTCGTTCGACTCGTGTCCGAACTCCACCGGACGTGCGAGCCTCACCCAGGACATGCCCGTCCTCAGCACCGCCGGCGAGGGCCGGGCGTGTGCCAGCGCGAAGCCGGGCGCGATGACGATGTAGGGCCCGTTCTCCTCGACGTTCCCGATCATCTCCGCCGTGTACTCGCCGGTGCTGGTGCCCGTTTCCGACATCAGCCCACCCGCAAGCTGCACGGCCTCCCGCCAGTCCGCCGCCGTCGCGTCCAGCCGTACGGCTTCGAGGGGGAGGAGTTCACTCACTGTCGCCATGAGGCGGATCGTTGCATGTTCCACCAGCAGGGGAAACGCCGGGGTCCGACGAAACGGAACCGATGCTTCCCAGGGGATTCCCAGCCGCTTCAGCCGGGCCCCGTCAGGTGGCCCGTGCCCGCCAGCCCGACCACCGCTCGACACCGATCTCCACGACGGGCCCCTGCGGCGGACGGCCGGCGTACTGCGTGGGGTACTTCTCCACGAGCAGGCGCACATACCCGGCGGACTCCGCCGAGCTCTCAGGCGACGGCAGTACCCGCCCCGTCCCGTCGGCCCGCGCCCACCACAGGCGGTCCCAGTCCTCGTCGTACGCGTCGACGAGGAGGCAGAGGGCCTGGTTGACGCGGATGTTCTCCAGGCGCTTCAGCCGGTTCGACCGCTTCGGCTTGTGGTCGACGGCGAAGACGAGCGTGTCGCCTGTCAGCGCGAAGACGACGGGGACGAGGTGCGGGCGCCCCGACGCGTCCGCGGTCGCCAGTGTGGCCACACGCGCCCGCTCGAAGCGCTCCCGCGCCTCGTCACCCGTCATCGTCGGCATCGCGGGACGTCCGCTCAGCTGAACCGGTCGGCGACAGCGGCGAGCTGGTCGAGGACCTTCAGCGACTCGCTCTCCGGCCGGGTGGGCAGGTACAGCAGCAGACGCTCCACGTCGAGCTGCGTGAAGCCCTCG
Organism: Streptomyces sp.; assembly: GCA_035556995.1. Lineage (GTDB taxonomy): Bacteria > Actinomycetota > Actinomycetes > Streptomycetales > Streptomycetaceae > Streptomyces. Next base: position 4,284 of record DATMEI010000483.1, on the reverse strand, counting down.
ATCGTCGCGGCGTCGTCGCTGGCCGCGTAGACCGTCACCGGAACGTCCCGGCCCGCGACGCTCCGCAGCTGCTCGATCTGCGGTGCGAGCTTCTCCGGCGTCGTCCGGTTGGCAAGCCAGGCGTCCCCGAGCTCGGCGACGCGTTTGAAGGCTCCCTCTGCGCCGCCCACGTACACCGGCGGGTACGGGCTCTGCACGGGCTTCGGCCACGAGTAGACGGGGTCGAAGTCCACGAACTCGCCGTGGAACTCGGCCTTGTCCCTGGTCCACAGCTCACGCATCGCCCGCAGCCGCTCGTTGACCATGCGGCCGCGGGTGGTGGGGTCGGCCCCGTGGTTCTCCATCTCCTCCCGGTTCCAGCCGACGCCGACACCGAAGATCGCACGGCCCTGTGAGATCAGATCGAGGGAGGCCACTTCCTTGGCCGTGACGATGGGGTCCCGCTGCGCCACCAGCGCGATGCCCGTACCCAGCAGCAGCCGGTCGGTCACGGTCGCCGCCGCGCTCAGCGCGACGAAGGGGTCGAGTGTGCGGTAGTACATCTCAGGCAGGTCGCCGCCGCCGGGGTAGGGCGAGCGGCGCTCCACCGGGATGTGGGTGTGCTCGGCGATGAGGAGCGAGTCGAACCCGCGCTCCTCGACGGCACGGCCCAGGGCGGCGGGGCCGATTCCCTGATCGGTGATGAAGGTCGATACACCGAACTTCACAGTGGCTCCTTCTCAGCAGGCAGGCAGTGTGCGGTCGTGCGCGAAGGCGGCTCTCCGGTCTCCGGACGGCGGAGGTACCCGCTGTCGCGGCCTTCATGACAGCGCGTGCGGACGTCGTCCGTGTTCCCCTCACACGGCTTTGTCTTCCGCCTCCGGAAGAAGGTGGGTGGAAGCGTCGCTGTGGGCACCCGTTCCGTGTTTGTTTTCTGCCGGAAGGAGCTGGCGGTGAGCGGCAGCACACGGAACAACAGCAGCGGCGGCAGGCCGGGCGGCAGCCGCGAGAAGCAGGACGCGCTGAAGCGCTACCGCGACAAGCGGCACTTCACCAGGACCGCGGAACCCCGCGGCGCCGTCGGCTCTGCCGAGGGTGCCCCGTCCTTCGTGGTCCAGATCCACGACGCGAGCACGATGCACTTCGACTTCCGGCTGGAGGTGGACGGGGTGCTCAAGTCCTGGTCCGTCCCCAAGGGCCCCTCCCCCGATCCCCGCGAGAAGCGGCTGGCCGTGCCGACGGAGGATCATCCGCTGGAATACCGGGAGTTCGAGGGGGTCGTCCCCTCCGGCGAGTACGGGGCGGGCACCGTCATCGTCTGGGACGAGGGCACCTACCGTCCGCTCTCGGACGACTTCCCCAAGGCGATACGGCACGGGCATGTGAAGTTCTGGCTCGACGGGGTGAAGCTCCACGGCGGCTACGCCCTCACACGCTTCCGCGGCAGCGGAGCCGGCGGAGGTGACGGCCGCGAGGCGTGGCTGCTGGTGAAGGAGAGGGACGAGCGGGCGGCACCCGACAGCCGCACACCCGATCCCGTACGCGCACGCTCAGCCCGCACCAGACGCACCCTCAATCAGGTGAACGCCGAGGCCGCGGACGGGGACGGGGACGGCGGAAAGCGGGCCTGAAGACCTCGGCCCCGGCACCGGCGCCGTGGAGCCCCGCATCTCACGTTCCGCCCCTGTGGGGCGTCTTCCTGGTGCGGACCGGAACAATCGGCCGCGCAGCAGGGAAGGGAGCGGGGTCATGACAGCCAGACACACGGTTCTCGATTCGCCGCTGGGCGCGCTGACGCTCGTGGCGGAAGACGACGCACTGATCGGCGTGTACTTCGAGGGCCACCAGCGAGGGCCCTCACCGGAAGCGCTCGGTCCGCGCGAGGAGGCCGGATTCGAGCAGGCACGGCAGCAGCTGGAGGAGTACTTCGACGGGCAGCGAAGGCATTTCGATCTTCCGCTGGCGGCCCGTGGTGACTCCTTCCAGCAGCGCGTGTGGAAACTGCTGGAGCAGATTCCGTACGGCGAGACGCGCACGTACGGTCAACTCGCCCGTGAGATGGGCGATCCGGCACTGGCCCAGGCGGTCGGCGCGGCCAACGGGCGCAATCCGCTGAGCGTCATCGTGCCCTGCCACCGCGTGGTGGGAGCGGACGGGAAACTGACCGGCTACGCGGGCGGGCTCGAGCGCAAACGGTTCCTTCTCGATCTGGAGGAGTCGCTGGCGGGTACGGGGACGGGCCGCCTCTTCTGACCGCGAGCGCGGGAAGAGGGGTGCCGGCGCGGCTCACGTTCGGGGGCCGTGGATCGTTTACGGGGTGTGACGTTGAGACCTTTCGAGCAGATCGTGGCCGAGTACGGGCCGCTGGTCCTCCGCGTGTGCCGGGCCGTCGTCGGTCCGGCGGATGCGGAGGACGCCTGGTCGGAGACGTTCCTGGCCGCGCTCAAGGCGTATCCGGGTCTGCCGGAGGACGCACGGGTCGAGGCGTGGCTCGTGACGATCGCGCACCGCAAGGCCCTCGATGCGGCGCGGGCCGGCTCCCGCCGTCCCATCGCGGTGGGAGAGGTCCCCGAATCCGGACGTGCCCTCGCCGACGGACGGGCCCTGACCGGCGGAGCGGCCGTGACCGGCGGACGGTCCGAGGAGGCCGGCGGAACCCTGAAGGACCCGGACCAGTGGGACGGCGATCTGTGGGACGCGCTGAAGGCCCTGCCGCAGCGCCAGCGGTCGGCCGTCGCCTACCACTACCTGGCCGGGCTCCCCTACAAGGAGATCGCCGCCGTCCTCGGCGGCAGCACGGACGCGGCGCGCAGGGCCGCAGCCGACGGCATCAAGTCCCTGCGCAGCAGCTATCCACGCCGTACGCACGAGAGGGGCGAGTGACGATGATGACCGCATCAGACGCGGAAGCCGGAGACCTGTTCGAGGCGCTGCCGCTGCGGGACGACATGGCCCACGGCCGCCTGCACGCCCGTCTCGTCGCCGGGGCGCAGCGCGAAGGAGTCCTGGACGTCGCCTACCGCACGCTGCGCACTCCGGTGGGCACGCTCCTGCTGGCGGCCACGGAGCAGGGTCTGGTCCGCGTCGCCTATGACAGCGAGGACCACGGCGGTCACGCCGCCGTACTGGCCGATCTCGCCGAGCGCATCAGCCCGCGCGTCCTGGAGGCGCCGGAGCGGCTGGCGCAGGTGACGAAGCAGATCGAGGAGTACTTCGAGGGACGGCGCGTCCGCTTCGACCTCGCCCTGGACCTTCGGCTCTCGAAGGGCTTCCGGCGAGAGGTGATCACGCATCTGTCCGGCATCGCATACGGCCACACCGAGAGCTACGCCCAGGTCGCTGCGGCGACGGGCAGCCCCAGAGCGGTCCGTGCGGTCGGCACCGCCTGCGCCACCAATCCGCTGCCGGTGGTCGTGCCCTGCCACCGCGTGGTGCGTTCCGACGGCTCGGCGGGCGGATACGTCGGCGGGGCCGCGGCCAAACACACGCTGCTGAGCCTGGAGACGGCGGCCTGATCCCCTGGTCTGCTCCCAGCCGCAGCACTCAGGATGCCCAGGTACTCAGCGGGCACTCTTGTCAGCATCATCCGCAGGAGCCCGCCCCCGTCCACCAGGAGCAGCCTCACCATGGAGCACACGCGCACGCCACAACGCACCCCGCAATCGGGCACGAAGGCCGCCGTCGTCACCGGCTCTGAGTCGGGCATCGGCAGGGCGACGGCGGTCGAACTGGCCCGGCAGGGCTATGACATCGGCGTCACCTGGTTCGCCGACGAGGCGGAGGCCCGGCGTACGGCAGAGGAGGTGCGCGGGCACGGACGGCGCGCGGAAGTACGTCCTCTGGACCTCTCCCGGCTGCCGGGTGCCGAGGAGGTGATCGAGGACTTCGCGGACGACTTCGGCCGCCTGGACGTCCTGGTCAACGCGGCGGGCGTCAACCGGCATGCCGCCTTCACGGAGATGACCTTCGAGGATTTCCGGCACGTGCTCACGGTGGATCTGGAGGGGCCCTTCCTCCTCAGCCAGCGCGCCGCCCGCCGCATGATCGGCCGGGGTGAGGGCGGCCGCATCATCAACGTCACGTCGGTGCACGAGCACACGCCTCTGCCGTCGGCGGCGGCGTACAACACGGCCAAGCACGGGCTGGGCGGCCTCAGCAAGTCGATGGCGCTGGAACTGGCCGCGCACGGCATCACCGTGAACGCCGTCGCGCCGGGCCTCATCGCCACACCGATGTCGGGCATGGCGGACGTCGACGTCCACACCGTCCACCGTCCGGCGCTGCCGGTCTCCCGGCCCGGCGACG
>DATMEI010000482.1:0-4954 GCA_035556995.1 Streptomyces sp. | reverse complement strand
CCCGTGTGCCGCTCATTGTGCACCAAGGCCCCTCCGCTCAGGCGAGTTTCGCGCCCAGTTCGGCCACCACACGATCAAGTGGCACAGCGGTCTGCTCCCCGCTCTGAAGATCCTTGAGCTGGGCCACTCCTTCAGCCAAGTCCCGTTCGCCCAGCAGCAATGCGTAGCCGGCGCCGGAGCGGTTGGCCGATTTCATGGCGTTCTTCATGCCCTTGCCGCCGTAGGCGAAGTCGGCCGCGATGCCCTGGCGCCGAAGGGCCGTCACCACACGAAAGAGTGCACGCCGCGCCTCTTCGCCGATCGGCACCGCGAACACGTCCGTGGCCGAAGGCAGTTGAAGCTCGACGCCTTCCGCGCGCAGAGCGAGGACCGTACGGTCGACGCCCAGCGCCCAGCCCACCGAGGGAAGCGGAGGGCCGCCGAGCATCTCCGACAGCCCGTCGTACCGCCCGCCGCCGCCGACCGCGGACTGTGAACCGAGTCCGTCGTGCACGAACTCGAAAGTGGTGCGCGTGTAGTAGTCCAGACCGCGCACGAGCCGCGGGTCGTCCTCGTAGACGACGTCCGCGGCCGTCAGCAGCTCACGCACCTGCTCGTGGTAGGCCTTGCAGTTCTCGCACAGGTGGTCGCGCATCATGGGCGCGTCCGTCAGCTGGTTCTGTACGCTCTCCCGCTTGTCGTCCAGCACCCGCAGTGGGTTGATCTCGATACGGCGGCGGGTGTCCTCGTCCAGGTCGAGCCGCCGGAGGAACTCCTGCAGCGCCGCGCGGTATACGGGGCGGCACTCCTTGTCACCCAGCGAGTTGAGCAGGATGCGGAATTCGCGCAGCCCCAGTGAGCGGTAGGCGTCGTGCGCGAGGATGATCAACTCGGCGTCCAGCGTGGGGTCTTCGGAACCGATCGCCTCGGCGCCGACCTGTGAGAAGTGCCGGTAGCGGCCCTTCTGCGGGCGCTCGTAGCGGTAGTACGAGCCCGAATACCACAGCTTCACAGGGAGGTTGCCGCTCTTGTGGAGGCTCGCCTCCAGGGCGGCGCGCAGCACGGAGGCAGTGCCTTCGGGGCGCAGCGCGAGTTCGTCCCCGCCCTTGGTGGTGAGGGTGTACATCTCCTTGGTCACGATGTCGGTGGACTCGCCGACCCCGCGCGCGAAGAGTTCGACCTGCTCGAACCCGGGCGTCTCGGTGTAGCCGTAGCCCGCGCGGCGAAGCGGCGCGGAGAGCGCTTCACGCACCGCCAGGAAGTCCGCCGACTCGGGCGGAATGAGGTCGTAGGTGCCCTTGGGGGCCTTGAAGGTGCTCACGGAAGGTCTCGTCACATTCCTCGTCGAGGGGCGGCGCTCGCACTGCCGCCTCCCGGCCCGGCGGCCACCTGCCTCAGGAACGGGTTGGTGGCGCGCTCGTTGCCGATGGTGGTCTGGGGGCCGTGGCCCGAGAGCACCACGGTTTCGTCCTGAAGCGGCAGGCACACGCGTGCCAGCGACTGCAGGATCTCCTCGTGGTCGCCCCCGGGCAGGTCGGTACGTCCGATGGAGCCGGCGAAGAGCAGGTCGCCCGAGAAGAACACAGGCGGCACATCTGCCTGTTCGGGCATCCCGAACGTCACCGACCCCTTGGTATGGCCCGGCGCATGCGCGACGGTCAGCTCCAGTCCGGCCAGGCGCAGCGTGGCTCCGTCGCTCAGCTCCTCGACGTCCGCCGGTTCGCCCACGGTCAGCTCGCCCATCAGCGGCTGTCCGATGCTGCGGCCCAGGGCCTTCTCCGGGTCGCTCATCATGTAGCGGTCGGCGGGGTGGATCCAGGCGGGCACATCGTGTGCTCCGCACACCGGCACGACCGAGGCGACGTGGTCGATGTGGCCGTGGGTCAGCACGACGGCGACCGGCTTCAGCCGGTGCTTGGCCACGGCCTCCTCGACGCCTTCGGCGGCCTGGTGGCCAGGGTCGATGATCAAGCACTCCTCGCCGGCGGCGGGGGCGACCAGATAGCAATTGGTCCCCCAGGCCCCGGCGGGGAACCCGGCAACGAGCACGATCGTCCTTCAGTCGTCCGGCAATCGGTCACGGCGAACAGTCAGGTCTTCGCCGATCAGGCTGGTCACAGCCTACCGGCGGCGGCGCAGGCACTGCGAACCCGTATACGGTACGGCCGGACTCTGGTAGGTAGGCACGACTCTGGTACGTAGGCACGCATCCCCCGCACGCACGGCCTGAAGGAGACGACCCGGTGGTCAGCAGTGATCAGCGCAGGAAGCAGCTCGCCCGTGAGAAGTACCTGCGCCAGCAGGAGCGACGGACAGCACGCCGCCGCAGAGCACGCTTGCGCAACATCGCGATCGCTCTGGTCGCGGCGCTCGTGGTCGCGGCCGGCGCCGCCTACGCGGCCACCGGCGGCCTGAACCGCGACAAGAAGAAGGACGAGAGCGCCGAGGACCAGGCGAAGCCCTCCCCCAGCAAGGCGCACGACCCCTGCGACAAGCCCGCCAAGGGCAAGCCGAACGGCAAGAAGTGGAAGAAGGAGCCGGAACTGGCCGTCGAGGAGTCCGCGACGTACGCCATGAAGCTGGGCACCACGTGCGGGGACATCACTGTCGGCATGGACGCCGCGAAAGCGCCGCACACCGTCAACTCCTTCCGGTTCCTGGCCGGTGAGAAGTTCTTCGACCACACCAAGTGCCACCGCCTGGTCGACCAGGGCATTCACGTCCTGCAGTGCGGCGACCCCTCGGGCACGGGACAGTCCGGCCCGGGATACACGCTCCCGGACGAGAATCTGAAGGACCCGCGTCTGAAGGGCGGCACGTACCCGGCGGGCACGGTCGCCATGGCGAACAAGTACAACCCGCAGACGAAGAAGGGCCGGGACTCCGGCGGCAGCCAGTTCTTCCTCGTCTTCAAGGACAGCAAGCTGCCGGCGGACTACACCCCGTTCGGAAAGATCACCGGCGGCATGGACGTACTGAAGAAGATCGCGAAGGCGGGTTCGACGCCGGATCCGCAGACGCAGAACACCCCGCCCAACGCCACCGTCGTGATCGAGCGGGCCACGGTGCGCAAGTCCTGACCGGTGTCGTGGCCTGCCCGCACCGCTCTCCGCGTGCGGAAATTTCGCTCCGTCTGCATGCGGACAGCGCGGTGGGGGTTCGCCTATGTTGGCTCTGAACGAGATCTGTGGACGATGCCGGGGCGGCTCTGCGCCCGACCCGGGCATCATGTGGAGGAGGCGCTGTGAGCAGCGATCCGTCGTGGGGCCGCGTCGATGAGACGGGGACCGTGTACGTGCGTACAGCCGACGGCGAGAAGGTCGTCGGATCGTGGCAGGCAGGCTCCCCCGAGGAAGCACTCGCCTACTTCACGCGCAAGTACGAGGGCCTGGTGGTGGAGATCGGCCTCCTTGAGCGCCGTGTGAAGTCCACCGACCTGTCCGCCAAGGACGCCACCACTGCCATCGAGCACCTGCGCGAGCAGGTGGACGCCCATCACGCCGTAGGCGACCTGGACGCACTGAGCAAGCGACTCGACACCCTGACGGGGGTGGTCGAGCAGCGCCGCGAGGAGCGGAAGGCGGAGAAGGCCCAGCAGAACGACCGGGCTCGCCGTTCCAAGGAGGAGCTGGTCACGGAGGCGGAGGAGCTTGCCCAGAGCGAACAGTGGCGGGCGGCCGGCGAGCGGCTGCGCGCCCTGGTCGACAGCTGGAAGGGCCTGCCCCGGCTGGACCGCAAGACGGACGATGAGCTGTGGCGTCGCTTCTCCCATGCCCGCTCCGCCTTCTCCAAGCGCCGCAAGGCCCACTTCGCGCAGCTGGACGCGCAGCGTGAGGAGGCGCGGCAGCGCAAGGAGAAGCTGGTGGCTGAGGCGCAGGGGCTCTCCGATTCCCGTGACTGGGGCCCGACCGCGGCCAAGTACCGCGACCTGATGCAGGAGTGGAAGGCCGCGGGACGTGCGCAGCGGGAGCACGAGGACGACCTGTGGCAGCGTTTCCGCGGCGCCCAGGACGTCTTCTTCCAGGCCCGCAGCGAGGTCTTCGCCGAGCGCGACAGCGAGCAGCGGGAGAATCTGGCCCGTAAGGAGGAGCTGGCCGCCGAGGCGGAGAAGCTGCTTCCCATCACCGATCTGAAGGCGGCACGCGGCGCCTTCCGTACGCTCAACGAGCGCTGGGACGCGGTGGGGCACGTGCCCCGCGACGCCAGGCCGAAGATCGAGGGCCGGCTCCACACCGTTGAGCGGGCGATCCAGGAGGCCGAGGAGGCCGAGTGGCGTCGCACCAACCCTGAGGCGCGTGCACGTGCGGCGGGGCTCACCGGACAGCTGCAGGACGCGGTCGACAAGCTGCAGCGCCAGGCGGAACAGGCGCGGGCGGCGGGTAACACCGCCAAGGCCGAGAAGCTGGAGAGGGAGCTGGCGGGCCGTCAGGAGCTGCTGGAGCAGGCGCTCAAGGGCCTTCAGGAGTTCGGCGGTTGAAGCAAGCAGCCCGAGGGGCACGCCTGAGAGGGCCTGAGGGCCGGCTCGTCGGCTGACACACGGAAGCGGTGTGCTGCGCGTACGTACGCGCAGCACACCGCTTCCGTGTGAGCAGTCTTCCGGTCAGGACGGCCTGCGGGCCGAGGTCACACGGTAGACGTCGTAGACGCCCTCCACGCTGCGTACCGCCTTCAGCACATGTCCGAGGTGCTTGGGGTCGCCCATCTCGAAGGTGAAGCGGGAGGTGGCCACCCTGTCCCGGGACGTCTGGACAGCGGCCGAGAGGATGTTGACGTGCTGGTCGGAGAGGATGCGCGTGACGTCCGAGAGCAGCCGGGAGCGGTCCAGCGCCTCGACCTGGATGGCGACGAGGAAGACCGAGGACTGGCTCGGCGCCCATTCGACGTCGATGATCCGCTCAGGCTCCTTGGTCAGCGAATCGACGTTGACGCAGTCCGTACGTTGCACGGATACGCCGTTGCCGCGGGTGACGAAGCC
>DATMEI010000481.1:0-2927 GCA_035556995.1 Streptomyces sp. | reverse complement strand
GGGTGGATGCGCTTTGGCGACGACGGCCCCGAGGCCGACGACCGTGCCGTCGCGGCGGTCTGCGAGTACGACCGGGTCCCCGCCCGTACGGCCTCCGGGCACTGCCGCGGCCCCTTGGGGCGCAAGGGCGGGCGCGCCCGCTTCACGCGCGAGCGCGCACAGCCGGTCGGTGAGCGTCGTCGGCACTGTCTCCCTTGTGACGGGCGCTTGTTGGGCTCTCAGGCAGGGTCGGTGTCCCGCCGCGAGATCGTACGCGGACTGCTCCGCGCGGCGTCGGCCACACCACTCAAACGTGAGGTCCGGGCAGCTCCCCAGCTGCCCGGACCTCAATGCCGTCCGCCGCACCCCCGTCCCCACGGGGCTGACGGCCGGGTTATCCCCGACTCGGGCCGCTCTCCCGAGTCCGGGGCACCGATCAGTGCCCCAGCATTCCGGCCACGGACGACGCCTGTGCGACCACCGCCTGCACCGCTCCGAAGGCGATGGCGAGGACGACGGCCAGGGGCAGAACCATGGCAGCAGCCACCAGGGGGTGGCGGCGGCCACCGGGGCGGATGCCGAAGTCGGCGATCGCCGCCAGCCTTCCCCGCGCCCGGCTTGCCGTGCGCCCTGCTGTGTGCGCCATGGTCCGCTCCTGTCGATTCATGGGGCGGCGGGCAGCTGACCTCGGGGGACGAGTGCTCCGCCCGCCGCTTGCCATAAGACTAGGCGCGTGTGGGACTGCCGAGCGTCATGCCCGCGTATCGACTGCGGGGCCTCCCGCAGGATGACGGCGGGGGCTTCCGGATACTCCCCAGGGTGGAGGAGCAGGTGCCGGTGCCGGGGTCTTCCCCGAGGGGACGGTCAGGGGCCCGGCGACAGCCGGAGTGGTGTGCGGCACGGCGGGACGGCGACGGGGCGCTCCACCCGGCGCCACGGTCCAACACCCGGAAGCTTTCCGGGATGTGAGCTGGTGACATCCCTCACCTCACCCTGTCCTCAGGGGCGGTCCTCGCGCTGTCGAGCCCGGCCCCTGCCCACCTGTGCGGACATCACCGAGGGCACTGCGGGCGGCTCGTCGTCACACGGCTGAATCAGCTCATGCCGCGTCAATTCGCGTACATCACACGGGTGTTGATCCTGAAGGAAAAGCCTGCACCTGTGTATGGCGCATCAGTTGGGGCCGCGGGGGCTGTTCACAATCGGCTCGGGCAATAGGTCCGGCGCCGCGTGCGCGGCCTATCGTCGCCACGTGGCAGCAGTCCGTAAGCTGTGCTCGTCAGACGGACGTGACCGGGTTACGGAGAATGAGGCGCCCAGTGGCCGGGGCGGGCCTTACCACCGGAGGCAGGGGAACGAAATGGCGATGATGCGGCTCCGACGCGAGGACCCGCGAGTCGTCGGTACGTTCAAGCTTCACCGCCGACTGGGGGCGGGCGGCATGGGCGTCGTCTACCTCGGTTCCGACAGGCGCGGCCAGCGGGTGGCTCTGAAGGTCATCCGTCCGGACCTGGCGGAGGACAAGGAGTTCCGCTCGCGCTTCGCCCGGGAGGTCTCGGCCGCGCGGCGTATTCGCGGCGGCTGCACCGCCCGGCTGGTGGCGGCGGACATGGAGGCGGACCGCCCCTGGTTCGCCACCCAGTACGTACCCGGGCCTTCCCTGCACGACAAGGTGAATGAGTCGGGCCCCCTTCCGCCCAGCCAAGTCGCCTCTGTCGGGGCGGCGTTGGCGGAGGGACTGGTCGCCGTGCACGAGGCGGGTGTCGTACACCGCGATCTGAAGCCGTCGAACATTCTGCTCTCGCCCAAGGGCCCGCGCATCATCGACTTCGGCATCGCGTGGGCGACGGGCGCGAGCACACTGACGCACGTCGGCACGGCCGTGGGTTCGCCCGGCTTTCTCGCGCCCGAGCAGGTGCGGGGTGCGCTGGTGACTCCGGCGACGGACGTCTTCGCTCTCGGAGCGACGCTGGCGTACGCCGCGACCGCCGACTCGCCCTTCGGGCAGGGCAGTTCCGAAGTGATGCTCTACCGTGTGGTGCACGAGGAGCCGCAGCTGGAACACGTGCACGCAGCGCTCGCGCCGCTGATCCAGGCATGCCTCGTCAAGGACCCCGAGGAGCGTCCGAGCCCGCTTCAGCTCTCGCTCCGCCTGAAGGAGATCGCGGCGCGCGAGGCACGCGGCCTGTCCGAGGGCGCCGGCGGCCTGACCGGTACGGCCGCCACAGGCGAGGGCGGCCTGGCGGGCGACGGTGCGGCTGCGGGCGGCGGGGCACTGGGAGCCGCACGGGCGACGGCCGCGGGGACGCACGGCGTCAACAGACCTGGTGCGTCGGCTGGTTCGCCGCGTGCGCAGGGCACCCGCGGGGGCGCGGGCGCGCGGGCAAGGACGCCGGGTGAGCGCACCCGTGGACGCCGGAGTGACGGCCACCCGCGTCAGCGCCCCGACCCGCGCCGCCCGGAGCGCAACCGCGAGCGCACCGACCACGATCACGATCACGGTCCCGTGAGCGGGACTCAGCACAAGGCAGGGGCCGGCACCGGGTCCGGGCATGAGGCGGGGGCGCCGCGCGCGTCCACACCGCGTACGGGCGACCGTACGGGCGCCGGCCGCACCTCAGCCGGAACGTCCACCCGGGCGGGCGGCAACCGGCCTGCAGGGCGCGGCGGTCCGACGCGGCGGCCGGTGGGGGCTCTCCGGCGCAGCCAGGCGACGAAGAGGCGGCTGCTTCGGCAGCGGCTGGTGGTGTTCGTCACGGTGACGGTGCTGGTGGCTCTCGGTATCGCGGCAGCCCAGGGGTGCCAGGGGCCGGCGCAGGATTCGGGCTCCGCTCCCAAGCGTCCCGTGCCCGCGACATCGGTGCAGGAGCAACCGCAGGAGCAACCGCATGGGGTACCGCCCCGCTCCTGAGCGAGCGGACGCCACGGGGGACGGACCATAAGGTGCC
>DATMEI010000480.1:0-6995 GCA_035556995.1 Streptomyces sp. | reverse complement strand
CAGCGCGGGGTACGGTCGACAGCCTGTGCGGTATGCCCGTCAGGAGGTCCGGGAGGCGAGGCGGACGTGGACACTTGGTGGTGGCTCGCCCTGGGTGCCGTCGTGGCTCTGTCACTTGTGGCGGCGCTGGTGGACGGGGGTGCCCGGCTCGGTCCGCGCCGGCGCCGCAGCCGTGTGCCGCTGCCTGACCGGGGGCCGCGTCCCGGAGAGATCTGGTGGACGCGGGCGCCGCTGCTGGTTCTCGTGCTGACGGTGCGGCTGGAGAGCGCCCGCGTCGCTCAGATCAGCGCCGAACGCCCGTGCGACCCTCGCCTGCACGAACCGGCCGGTACGAAGCTGCCCCTGCCGCCGGGCACGGTCGCGGACGCACCGGGCAGGGTCAGCACCCTGCTCACGGACGTGGCGTGGGAGGTGGCGCTGACGGAGTTCGAGCACCGCGCCGGTGAGGTCGATCCGGACACCTGGACCCGGATACGTCACCTCTCCGACGACGGATGAGACCTGCCGCGCCGCAGACGAACCGTAAGGCTCAGTGGCAGACGAACAGCGGGGCTCAGGCCCACAGCTGGCCCTGGAGGGCCTCGACCGCGGCGTCCGTTGTTTCGGCGGTGTAGATGCCCGTCGAGAGGTACTTCCAGCCGCCGTCGGCGACCACGAAGACGATGTCCGCGCTCTCCCCGGCCCGTTCCGCCTTGCGTCCCACGCCGATCGCCGCGTGCAGCGCCGCTCCGGTGGAGACACCGGCGAAGATACCTTCCTCGGCGAGGAGTTCACGGGTACGCGTCACCGCGTCCTCGGAGCCCACGGAGAAGCGGCCGGTGAGAACGGACTCGTCGTACAGCTCGGGCACGAATCCCTCATCGAGGTTGCGCAGGCCGTAGACCAGGTCGTCGTAGCGCGGTTCGGCGGCGATGATCTGGATGCCGGGGCGCTGCTCGCGCAGATAGCGGCCCGCACCCATCAGCGTGCCGGTGGTGCCGAGGCCCGCGACGAAGTGGGTCACCGAGGGCAGGTCGGCGAAGATCTCGGGGCCGGTGGTGGCGTAGTGGGCACCGGAGTTGGCGGGGTTGCCGTACTGATAGAGCATCACCCATTCCGGATTCTCGGCGGCGTGCTCCTTGGCGACGCGCACGGCGGTGTTCGAACCGCCCGCCGCCGGCGAGGAGATGATCTCCGCTCCCCACATGGCGAGCAACTGGCGCCGTTCCTCACTGGTGTTCTCCGGCATCACGCACACGATGCGGTAGCCCTTGAGCCTGGCCGCCATGGCGAGCGAGATGCCGGTGTTGCCGGAGGTGGGCTCCAGGATGGTGCATCCGGAGGTCAACCGGCCGTCCTTCTCGGCCTGTTCGATCATGTGCAGGGCCGGACGGTCCTTGATGGAGCCCGTCGGGTTCCGGTCCTCCAGCTTCGCCCAGATACGCACCTCCTCGGAGGGCGACAGGCGCGGGAGCCGCACCAGTGGCGTGTCTCCGACGGCGGCCAGCGGGGAGTCGTAGCGCATCAGCGCATTCCCACCCGGCTGTACGTTCCGGCGCCGCCCGCCGCTGCCTGTGAGCCGGCTCCGCCGGCGACGGCGGGGAGGATCGTCACGCTGTCGCCGTCGTTGAGCTTGGTGCTGATGCCGTCGAGGAAGCGGACGTCTTCGTCGTTGAGATAGACGTTCACGAAGCGGCGCAGCTCACCGCCGTCGACCAGACGGTCCTGGATGCCCGCGTGGCGGCTCTCCAGATCGTCGAAGAGCTCCTTGACGTTGCTGCCCTCGCCCGGGACGGATTTCTCACCGTCGGTGTAGGTGCGGAGGATGGTCGGGATGCGGACCTCGATGGCCATGGATGAGCTCCTGTCGGTGCGGAGGCGGGCAGGACGGTGCGGGGAAGGGTGCGTGTGTGAGCGCGTACGTGCGAGGGCTCGGACCTGTCCGGGTGTGCGGGACGGGCGAGGTCAGGCGCAGACGCAGGCGCCGCGCCGAGTCGCCCCCAGCGCACTGGCGAGGCGGCACAGATCGACGTGCAGGCGCCCGTAGAGCATCGTGCCCCGGGTCTTCGAAGATGCACTCACGTCGTGGACAACCATGAGCTCATCGTAACGATTCCCGGGCCGTAACCCGGGTGTGAGTTTCATGATGTGGACCGATCCGTCTCAGATCGCAGTTCGTCCCGTTCTGCCCTGCGCGTTCAGGCCTCGGGGACGACCTTGACCTCCTCCTCGGTGACTTCGCCGTCCACGATGCGGAACGAGCGGAAGGAGAAAGGGCCTTCGTCGTTGCCGCACTCGGCGGTGGAGACGAGCACGTAGTGGGCTCCCGGCTCGTTGGCGTAGCTGATGTCCGTGCGCGAGGGATAGGCCTCGGTGGCGGTGTGCGAGTGGTAGATGACGACCGGCTCCTCGTCGTTGTCGTCCATCTCGCGGTAGAGGCGCAGCAGATCGGCCGACTCGAACTCGTAGAAGGTCGGCGAGCGTGCCGCGTTCATCATCGGGATGAAGCGCTCGGGGCGGCCACCGCCTGCCGGTCCCGCGACGACGCCGCACGCCTCGTCCGGGTGGTCCTTGCGGGCGTGGGCGACGATCTTGTCGTGCAGCTCCTGGGTGATGGTCAGCATGACGGGAAGGATATGCGGGCGGTCCCGGCCCCCCGGAAGCGGTGGGGCCGGGACCGTTCACGCAGGTGCGGCTGCTGCCGCCGCCGGCCGGTCAGGGCCGGTCGGTCCTCTCCGTGACGGAGTCCTTGCGCTGGAAGGTGCCGGGGTTCCGCGCCTTGATCACGAAGTACGCGACGACGAGCCCCACGGCCCAGACCGGCGCCCCGTAGAGCGAGACCCGGGCGTCGGGGTCGAAGCCCATCAGCGCGACGACCATTCCGATGAAGCCGAGAGCGATCCAGCTGGCATACGGCGCGCACGGCGCCTTGAACTCGGACTCGGGCAGCCTGCCCCTGTCGGACGCGCGGCGGTAGCGGATGTGCGAGGCGAGGATCATCACCCAGGCCCACATGCCGGAGATGGTGGCGAAGGAGACGACGTAGTCGAACGCCTTGGAGGGCCACTGGTAGTTGATCCAGACGCCCACCATCATCAGCGCCGCGGAGAAGGTGGTCCCGAGCAGCGGAAGTCCGTTGCCCGTCAGCCTGGTGAAGAGCTTCGGGCCCTGCCCGTTCAGCGCCAGGTCACGCAGCATCCGGCCGGTGGAGTACATGCCGGAGTTGCAGGAGGAGAGCGCGGCCGTGAGCACGACGAAGTTGACGATGGCCGCTCCCGCGGGCAGGCCGATCCTGCCGAAGGCGGCCACGAAGGGGCTCGTGCCGGGCTCGAACGCGGTCCAGGAGACCACGGAGAGGATGACGGTGAGGGCACCGATGTAGAACAGCGCGATCCGCCACGGCACGGTGTTGATTGCGCGCGGCAGGGACTTCTTCGGGTCGACGGACTCCCCCGCGGTGACGCCGACGAGTTCGACGGCGAGGAAGGAGAACATCACGATCTGCAGCGTCATCAGCGTGCCGCCCACGCCCTTGGGGAAGAAGCCGCCGTCCGCCCACAGATGCGCCACGGACGCGGTCTCACCGGCGTCGGAGAAGCCGAGCGTGAGCACTCCCACACCGATAAGGATCATGCCGATGATGGCGGTGACCTTGATCATGGAGAACCAGAACTCCAGCTCACCGAAGATCTTCACCGAGATCAGATTCGCGCAGAAGAGGATCAGCGTGAAGACGAGCGCGGAGACCCACTGGGGGACGGCGGGCCACCAGTACTGCACGTACGTGGCGGCGGCGGTGACCTCCGTGATGCCGGTGACGACCCAGAAGAGCCAGTACGTCCAGCCGGTGACGAAGCCGAAGAGGGGCCCCAGGAACTCCCGTGCGTACTCGGCGAAGGACCCGGAGACCGGGCGGTACATGAGCAGTTCGCCCAGTGCCCGCATGATGAAGTAGATGACGGTGCCGGCGACCGCGTACGCCAGGATGAGGCTGGGTCCCGCCTTGGTGATGGCCTTGCCCGCGCCGAGGAAGAGGCCGGTGCCGATGGCGCCGCCGATGGCGATCATCTGGATCTGCCGGCTGCCGAGGCCCCGCTGGTAGCCCTCCTCCGGAGGTGCCCCGCTGCCTGGAAGCGTCTTGCTGGTACCGCCCGGTGGGCCGTGGTCGGAGACCTGCTCAGAGGTCATGTGCTGCGCCTTTCTCCATACCGACCCGGCGCTTCCGGATCGGCCCCGATGCACGGAGGGAGCCGTGCGTACCGTCGGTCGGCCGGATCGGCGATGCCGCCGCGACAGGGATGGCGTCGCGGCGGCAGATCGTGCAGACCTATCACGTGTATCGGTACATATCGGCGGCAGGTACCACACTCAAAGCGGACAACCGGGACCATCATCACGTATGAAGCGGCGTTGTGACGCGTTCGTCAGCCGGACGACGCGGCCCGCTCAGCGGGCATCGGGGAGGCCGCCCGCAAGACCGCCCGTACGGGCGTCACGCGGGCGGGGCGCGGGCGGGGCGCCGGTCAGGGAAGCAGCGTCTCCACGAGGGTTTCCTGAAGGCCGCCGAGCCAGAGGTAGGCCATCACCATCGGCTTGCGCGGGTCCTCGTCGGGCAGTGCGTACAGCTCGCTGCCGTCATCGTCGTCGGTCACTTCCAGGCGGGTGCCGATCGCCAGCCGCAGGTCGTTCAGCGCGCCGAGCCACTGCCGTGACTCCTCGGGCTTGAGGGTGAGCACCGCGCCGGCGCTGCCGTTCCGCGAGTTCGAGGGATCGGGGGTCAGCGAGTCCAGTGCCCGTACGACCGCGAGTCCGTCCTCGCGCTTACGGGCGCGCAGGTCGTTCTCCGTGAAGCGCCTGAACTCGGCGGACGCGCTGAGCTTCTCCTCGCTCTCCTCGTCCAGCGCGGCTTCCGGGCCGCCGCCGTAGGCGTCGGGGAAGAGCCGCGCCAGCGCCGGGTCGGAAGGAGGCTCGCTCGGCCCCTCGGCGAGGATGGCGGTCAGCGGATCCTCGCCCTCGGCGGGCTCCTCACCCGGGCCGATCAGCTCCAGCAGCTGGACGGCGAGGCTGCGCAGGATCGAGATCTCGACCTCGTCCAGAGCGATGGCGGCGCCTCCGCCACCGGTGGCCTCGAAGTGGCCCGCCATCAGCGGTCCTTCTGCAGCGTGGCCCACAGTCCGTAGCCGTGCATCGCCTGCACGTCGCGCTCCATCTCTTCGCGGCTGCCGGTGGATACGACCGCTCGGCCCTTGTGGTGAACGTCCATCATCAGCTTCTTCGCCTTCTCCTTCGGATAGCCGAAGTAGCTCTGGAAGACGTAGGTCACATAGCTCATGAGGTTGACCGGGTCGTTGTGCACGATCGTCGCCCATGGCACGTCCGGCTCAGGGACCTGGAAGGACTCCTCGGCCGCCTCGGGGCGTTCGATCTCGGTAGGGGCAACACTCACGGGTCCCATGCTGCCACTCAGGGGCGTCGCGTGGCCAAACGGCCACCGCCCGCGCGATATCGTCAAACTGACGAGATGTACGGTACGCTCGGCCCTGTCCAGCCCCTCCCCGGGGGCTCGCCGACGCGAGGAGTTCAAGTGACCGTGGCCGACAGGGGACTGCCGGTGTCCGTGCCGTCGACGGCGCTGTTCACCGATCAGTACGAACTCACCATGCTCCAGGCGGCACTTCGCGGCGGGACCGCCGAACGGCACTGCGTATTCGAGGTGTTCGCGCGCCGCCTCCCCGAAGGACGCCGCTACGGAGTCGTCGCCGGCACCGGCCGCGTCCTGGACGCCGTCGAGAACTTCCGCTTCGACGACCAGGTCCTCGACTTCCTGCGGCAGCGCGACATCGTCGACGAGCCGACCCTCCAGTGGCTGGCCGGCTACCGCTTCAGCGGCGACATCCTCGGCTACCCCGAGGGCGAGGTCTACTTCCCCGGCTCACCGGTGATGCGGGTGGAGGGCACCTTCGCGGAGTGCGTACTGCTGGAGACGGTCATCCTCTCGATCCTCAACCACGACTCCGCCGTCGCCGCCGCCGCCTCCCGTATGGCCGTCGCCGCGGCCGGCCGTCCGCTGGTCGAGATGGGCGCACGGCGCACGCACGAACTGTCGGCCGTGGCGGCCTCCCGTGCCGCCTACCTCGGCGGCTTCACCTCCACCTCCGACCTCGCGGCGGGCTTCCGCTACGACATCCCCACCGTCGGCACCAGCGCACACTCCTTCACGCTGCTGCACGACAGCGAGCGCGGCGCCTTCACCGCACAGGTCGATTCGCTCGGCAGCGGCACGACGCTCCTCGTGGACACCTACGACGTCACCGAAGCCGTAGACGCCGCCGTCGAGATCGCGGGCCCCGGGCTCGGCGCCGTACGCATCGACTCCGGCGACCTGCTGCTGCTCGCACACCGGGTACGCAGTCAGCTGGACGAACTCGGGGCGACGCAGACGAAGATCGTGGTCACCAGCGACCTGGACGAGTACGCCATCGCCTCGCTGGCGGCGGCACCCGTGGACGCGTACGGCGTCGGCACGCAGCTGGTCACCGGCAGCGGCCACCCGACCTGCTCGATGATCTACAAGCTCGTCGCCCGCGCCGAGTCCGACGCCCCCGGCGCACCGCTGCTGCCGGTGGCCAAGAAGTCGATGGGCGGCAAGAACTCGCCGGGCGGCGCCAAGTGGGCGGCACGGCAACTGGACGAGGACGGTGTCGCCATGGCCGAGGTCGTCGGCACCGGACCGGTGCCCGAGGAGCTGACAGGCCGTCTGCTTCAGGTCCGGCTTGTACGCGGCGGTGAAGTCGTCGCCCGCGAGTCACTGGACGCCGTCCGCGACAGGCACACCGAGGCGCTCGCCGGACTGCCGATGTCGGCGATGCAACTCTCCCGCGGCGAGCCCGTGTTGCCGACGGAGTACGTATGACAGCGGTGTGAGTGTGAGTCCGAGTGACAGGTCTGCGTGGGACCTCCCGCGAACGTGCCGGAGTCCCTAGGGTCGTGCCGACCACCGTTCACAACCGCCCTGA
>DATMEI010000479.1:0-2754 GCA_035556995.1 Streptomyces sp. | reverse complement strand
CACCGGCCGTCCGAGCCGATCTCGTCGAGCCGGACCAGCGCCCGCTGCGCCCACGCAGCCAGGCACGGCCCCTCGTCCAGCTCGTACTGCATGCTGTCGGCCTTCTCCACCACCGGATCCGAGGCACCTGAGGTGGTCTTGCCGCCCCGGTCGTCGACCAGCGTCACGCCTGCGCCCACCGCACCGGGAATGGCCTCCCTGGCCAACGCGGTGACCAGGTTCACCGCCGTGCTCGTCGTCTCCTCCGACATCAGCAGCCCCGACATCCGCGCGAACACGGCCGCCAACTCGTCGGCCAGCGGCAGTTCCTGAACCATTGCGCAGCACCTCCTTCAGAGCCAGGGAGGGGTGCCCTACCGACTCCGCCGTGAACATCTTCGATGCGATGTCGTGTCCCGGCTGGTAGACGGGTAGGTGAAACGCCGGAGCAGCAGTTGACGCTGACGCTGCATGACGACGAGACATCGTTGCCCTGGCCGATCACGCGCGTGCGCAGGGTTGTCGCTCGTCGTACCGGGAGTGGCCGTCCTCACCTGGTGGTTGCTCCGCAACTGGAACTGGTGAGTAACACCCTGCCCAGCTGCAGCGCTGAGGAGCAATGACGCGCGGGCAGCGCTCCCCGGTGCCCGACCACACTGAACCGTTCAGGAGGGCAGTTTGCGTGCCGGACCGGTGCAGACGGTGGTCGTACCAGGACCGCGAGGGACTGTTGAGGACGACGACGAGCAGCTCAGCGGGCGGACGACCGGTGATCTGACGGCCGAACTCGCCGACGCGCTGCACCGTGCCCGGCGGGGGGACGAGGAGGGCTTCGTGGTGCTCTACCGGGACCTGCAGCCCCGGCTGCTGCGGTACGCCACCGTCCTGGTCGGCTGGGACTCCGCCGGGGACGTCACCGGAGAGGCGTGGTTGCAGATCACTCGTGACCTCCACACGTTCACCGGTGATCTCGATCGCTTCCGCGGCTGGGCTGCGAAGATCGTGCACAACCGCGCCATCGACCTCTGCCGGGTGAATGCCCGGCGCCCCACCGTCGCGCTGGATGCCGGCGCGGACCGGGGCTACCGGGACGAGCCCGCGAGCGACCATGACGCCGCCACCGCCGTGCTGGACGAGCTGTCCACCCGGAAGGCACTCGCGCTGATCGCCGGCCTCCCCCGCGACCAGGCCCAAGCCGTGCTGTTGCGGGCGGTGGTCGGGCTGGATGCCCAGACCGCCGGCGAGGTGCTGGGCAAGCGCGCGGGCGCGGTCCGGGTGGCCGCGCACCGCGGCCTCAAACGGCTCGCCCGACAGGTCCGCTACGAGGACGAGGAAGGACGGTGGACCCTTGTCTCCCCTGGCCCGACGCCGTGACGACCGGAACACCGTCCGCGCCACAAGAGTCCAGATGCCGTTCTCACGACGTCGCCGAGCGCGCGGCACCACCACCCTGTCCGGTGCGGTGGCCAACCGACTGCTCGACGGAAGCGACGACGGGCCTGCCCCGCTGCAGCAACTCCTCGCTGCTGCGACCGCCCCCGCCAGTGCGGCGGAACTGCAGGGCGAAGACGCGGCCCGCGCGGCGTTCCATTCCGCTGTGCACGCCGCCCCGGTCCCGCTCCGCGACTCGCGGAGAGTCCGCGCCACGACCGCGACCGGCGTCCTGACGGCAAAGATCATCGCTGCCCTCGCCCTGACGGCCAGTACCGCGGGTGGCGTCGCGCTCGCCACCAACTCCTACTCTGCACATCCCCCGCAGAGCCCGGTCGTCAGCGGCAGCGCCAGAGCCGGCGCGCAGGTCAGCGGCGTGTCGCCGTCGGGGATGACGACCTCGACGACGATGCCGACTCCTGACGGCGACGCCCTGTCCGACAGCTCCGCTCCGCTCGGCGACGACGGCGAGGCCGACGACGGCGTTCCGCCGCGGGCGCCTGCAGCACCCTCCCCGGCGGCCGGGCCGTGCGAGGCACGGTGCACGACGAACGCGGCCGAAAGCCCGGCGAGGCCTCCTGGACAACCCGGGCAGGACAGCAGCCCGCCCCGTGCCGACAGCGGCGACGACTCCGGCAACGGCAACGAACCCCAGGAGGAGAAGACCGACAACGCCAAGAACCCGAACAGCAACAAGCCCGACGAAGAGAAGAAAGAGAAGGGCGCCGACAACGGCAAGAAACCCGAGAAGAGCAACAACTCCGACGGCGCCAAGAACCCTGGGAAGAACGACAAGGTCGGCGGGAACGGGCGGACCGATCCCGGGAGCAAGCAGGCAGGCGCCGAGAAGGGCGCGAACAAGAAGAAGACGGATGCCTGAAAGTCCGCGACCATCCCAGGAGGCGAACGGACCCCTTCCGGTCCGATGCACGACGAGCTGGCCGCGGGCCGATGTCTGTGTGGCCCAGCTGGCCGGTGAGCTCGACATCGCCACTGTCCCGGTCGTCGCCGAGTATCTGAGGCGAGAGACGGTCACACGGCCCGCAGAGCTCATCCTCGATCTGAACGGAGTCACGCACCTGGCCGCCGCAGGGCTGGCCCTGATCGTCGTGGCGATGAACGACGACAGAGGCATTCACGGTCGACTTCACCTGGTCGGCGTGTCCGGCAACAGGCCCGTACAACGAGCGCTCCAGGTCACCGGCCTCCTGACGGTCGCCGACGTCCACGACGACCTCCAGACCCTGCTCGATGCGCTGCCCTGATGTTCTCGGCAGCGGCGGGCGGATCGCGGGGCCTCACTGACTGGTGAAGCCGCCGTCCATCACCAGCATGGACGCGGTC
>DATMEI010000478.1:0-18487 GCA_035556995.1 Streptomyces sp. | reverse complement strand
CCTCGGGATCACTGGACACGGCGTCCGAGAGCGACGCGCTCTTCGAGTCGCCGTGCCTCTTACGCCAGTTGTCCAGGAAGGGGATGTTCATACGGATCAGGGTGGCATCCCCACATGTGCGAGCACCACAGGCACGCTGTGCACGTGCCTGGGTGCGGAAAAAGCGGCGTGTGTCCGACTGGACTCCTTGACGACACTTTGCCGCCTCTCTACCTTCACCGGGCCTGGGTCGAATCGCGGCGCGGAGAAAGGGTGTTGAAGCCGGAGCGAGAGAGAGGACCAGTCAGCGTGCGCAGACGTCTGTGGAGCGTTCCCCTCATCATCCTGCTGACCGCCGCGGGCGCCCCCGCGGTCGCAGCGGCAGAGGACCGCACAACGACCACCGAGCCGCTCCCCTTGGAGCGGCTCTTCGACAACCGGGCGGTGAGCGACGACGCCAGGCCCGGTGAAGCCGACTTCGACGGAGCGGGGAACTCCCTCTCCGCGCAGGATCTGCACGCGGCGGGCTGGCAGCCCGGCCGGCGCCTCGACCTCGACTCCGTCTCGCTCCGCTGGCCCCGCACACGGCCCGGCAGCCCCGACAACGTGCGCGCCGACGGCCAGCACATAAGGGTGCGGGGCGCGGGCAACGCCGTCTCGCTGCTGGTGGCGGGCACCTCCAGCAGCGGCGGTCCGGCCGGGGATGTGACCGGCAGCGGCACGATCCGCTACTGGGACGGCTCCACCAGCAAGTACACCCTGAGCGCGCCCGACTGGCGCAGCGGTCCGCTCGCCACGAAGGGCGTCGCCCTGCCGCACGTGAACACCGGCTCCGGCGGTCAGCTCGCGGAGAAGACCCGCATCTACGCCGTGACGGTGCCGGTCCGGCGAGGGCAGCAGATCCGCTCGATGAAGCTCCCCGACGATGCCGGGCCGCAGTCGGATCTGCACGTCTTCGCAGCGTCCGTACGCAGGGAGGAGGCGGACTGGACGGGCAGTTGGTCGACGAGCAGCGCGGGCTACACCGCCCTCGGGCCGTGGCGGGACCAGACCCTGCGGCTCGTGGTGCACAGCTCGGCGGGCGGTTCGCGCACCCGCATCCGGCTGGCCAACACCTTCGCCTCCGCGCCGGCCGAGATCGGGCACGCTTCGGTCGTCGTGCAGCGCGACGGCGCGACCGGCCGGGGAAAGCCCGTACCGCTGACGTTCGACGGCCGGGACGGGGTGGTCATGCCGGCCGGTGCGCATGCCGTCAGCGACCCCGTCGGCTTCCGGGTGCCGCCGGGCACCAACCTGCTGGTGAGCATCCATCTGCCCGGGCCGGTGGCTGCCGCGCCGGTGCACAGTGAGGCCATCCAGCGTTCGTATGTGAGCGACAGCGGCAGCGGAGACCGTACGCAGGACGAGGAAGGCGGCGCGTTCGGCGGGTCGTTGGAGGTGTGGCCGTTCCTGACCGGCGTGGACGTGCGGGGCGGCCCCGGCTCCGTCGTCGCGTTCGGGGACTCCATCACGGACGGGGTGCGCTCCACCCAGGACGCGAACCGGCGATGGCCCGACGTGCTGGCCCGGCGGCTGCGCGCCCAGCAGGACGTGCCGCGCTACGGGGTGCTCAACCAGGGCATCTCGGCGAACCGCGTCCTCTCCGACCGCTACCCCGGTGACGGCGTCAGCACCGACACCGGCGGCGTCAGCATGCTGCACAGACTGGAGCGCGACGTGCTGGCACAGACGAACGCACACACCGTCGTCGTCTTCGAAGGCATCAACGATGTGCGCTGGGGCGCCTCCGCCGAGGACGTGATCGCCGGCCTGAAGACGGTCGCCGAGCGTGCGCGGGAGCGCGGACTCCGCGTCGTCGGGGCGACGCTGACGCCGTGTGAGGGCTACAAGGACTGCTCACCGGAGGTGGAGGCCAAGCGCAGCGCCGTCAACGACTTCGTCCGCGACAGCGGCGGCGTGTACGACGCGGTGCTCGACTTCGACGCCGCCGTACGGGATCCGGCACGGCCGCAGCGGATGCTGCCCGTCTACGACAGCGGCGACCATCTGCACCCGGGTGACGCGGGGTTGAAGGCGATGGCCGACTCGGTCGAGCTGAGGAAACTGGTGCCGTAGGGCGGCGTGAAGCGGCCCGGGCCCCGGTCCTGGCCCCGGCCTTCGAGCGGGGCGGCGCATGACACGCCGCCCCGCGGTCGGCTGATGAAGCGGTCGCTCAGTTGCTTCC
Organism: Streptomyces sp.; assembly: GCA_035556995.1. Taxonomy (GTDB): domain Bacteria; phylum Actinomycetota; class Actinomycetes; order Streptomycetales; family Streptomycetaceae; genus Streptomyces. The sequence continues at coordinate 16,284 of DATMEI010000478.1, read as the reverse complement.
GAAGGTGATCAGAAGGTGAAGGGTCCCGGCGTCTGGGGCGAGGTGGCGTTGCAGTTCACCGTGATCGTCCCGAAGATCACCAGCTTCACCGACTTCGCCTCCATGACGTCACCGGCGGCCACCGTCCCGTCAAGGGGGCCGGAGTTCACGTCGTCCCCGGCCGACATGGCCGGGTTGGAGTTCCCGGTGAACTCCGCGGTGTCGGTGCCGTTCTTCGACAGGGTGAGCGTCGTGCTGACCGAGCCGGCGGCCACGTCTATGGGGGCCTTGACCGCGGAGGAGGAGAGCGTGATCGTCGCGGCGGTTCCGTCCTGCGTCGCGACGAGCGTGGCCTCGCCGGCGCCGGCGCTGCCGCAGTCGGCCGAGACGGTGGCGGTCGTCGGGTCGACCGCCGCCGCGGCCGGAGCGAACGCCAGCGCGCCCGCCGTCAGTGCTGCCGTGCCCAGTGCTGTTCCGAGAGCTGCTCTGCTGCGTCCCATGGAAGTGCCTTCCGCTTGGGGGGAATAGCCTGACCACCGCATCGTTGCGTCACGTCTGACGCGCATGGGCGCGGTGTGGGGGGTGCCATGCGTGCTGTGGTGTCCGGGAATGCGCACGGTCCGCGGCTCAGGCCGCACTCCGGAACGCCACGTGACTGACAGCTCGTCATTCCACGCGTTGCTATTGATGCGCGTGACGAGGGAGAGCGCAAGAGTGCCTACGGGGCATTTTGAGCCATTGACGAAAGCGTCCGGTACGGGCTCCGGACGCGCCGGCGGTCCGGCTCACAGGTCGAGGTCGACCACCACGGGGGCGTGGTCGGAGGCGCCCTTGCCCTTGCGCTCCTCGCGGTCGACGTACGCGTCCTTGACGGCTGCCGAGAACGGCGCGTTGCCGTAGACGAGGTCGATGCGCATGCCCCGGTTCTTGGGGAAGCACAGCTGGCGGTAGTCCCAGTACGTGTAGGGGTGGTCGTACTTCAGCGGGCGGGGCACCACGTCGGTGAGGCCCGCGTCGCGCAGCGCGGCCAGCGCCGCACGCTCGGGCTCCGTGACGTGCGTGGAGCCCTCGAAGGCGGCACGGTCGTAGACGTCCTCGTCGCTCGGCGCGATGTTGTAGTCGCCGAGTATGGCGTAGGGGAGGTCGCCGGGGGCCTCGCGCTCAGCTGTGCGGCGCAGCGCCTCGAGCCACTCCAGTTTGTAGGCGTAGTGCGGGTGGCCGACCTCGCGGCCGTTGGGCACATACACCGACCAGACCCGCACGCCGTCGCAGGTCGCGCCGGCGGCGCGGGACTCCTCGCTGCTGTCGAACACGGGGCCCTCCGGCAGGCCGAGGACCGGGTCGGTCAGGCCCACTCGCGAGAGCACCGCGACGCCGTTCCACCTGCCGTCGCCGTTGACCACCGACTCGTAGCCCAGCGCGCGGACTTCCTCGGTGGGGAAGGCCTCGGCGGAGCACTTCAGCTCCTGGAGGCAGACCACATCGGGGCCGGAGGACTCCAGCCAGGCCAGCAGCCGCGGGAGCCGGGCGCTGATGGAATTGACGTTCCAGGTCGCGATACGCATACGTGTGAATCTACCGCGCCACACCGACACTCTCGCCGGGGGTCAGACGGCTGTGGTTGACGCCGCCGAGGTCGCCGATCAGCCGGTCGTAGACCGGACGTGCCTGGTCCGCCAGCAGACCGTCGTGCACGTCGAGGGCGCGGCGCGGGGCGACTTCGCGCACGTAGTCGATGACTTCCGAGACCTTGCTCCAGGGCGCGTGCACCGGCAGCAGCAGCGTGTCCACGGGACGGCCGGGGACGGTCAGGGCGTCGCCGGGGTGGAAGACGGCACCGTCGACGACGTACCCGCAGTTGGAGATCCGCGGGATGTCGGGGTGGATGACGGCGTGGAGCTGGCCGTGCACCTCGATCTCGAAGCCCGCGGCGTCGAAGGTGTCTCCCTCGCCGACGGTGTGCACACGCCCGGGGAAGGTGGTGGAGATCTTGTCCGCGACGCTGCGCAGCGTCCAGATCCGAGCCGCCGGGTTGGCTTCCATGGCGGCACGCAGCCGCCCCTCGTCGAAGTGGTCCGGGTGCTCGTGCGTGACCAGCAGCGCGTCGGCTCCGACAGCGGCATCACCCTCGCTGAAGCCGCCGGGGTCGATGACGAGCGTGCGCCCGTCCTGCTCGATCCGTACGCAGGCGTGGCCCTTCTTGATCAGCTTCATGGGTCCCATTGTGCCCGTACGTGCCGGGCCTCCGCGGCCCCGCCGCTACTCGTCCGGCGTGGTCTCCTCGCGGATGATGCCCTGGGCCACCGCGAACGCGGAGTTGGCCGCGGGCACACCGGCGTACACCGCGGTCTGGAGCAGCACTTCCTTGATCTCCTCCGGCGTCAGCCCGTTGCGCAGCGCCGCGCGGATGTGGAACGTCAGCTCGTCGTAGTGGCCGCGGGAGACGAGCGCGGTCAGCGTGATCACGGAACGGGTGCGCCGGTCGAGACCGGGCCGTGTCCACACCTCGCCCCAGGCGTAGCGGGTGACGAAGTCCTGGAAGTCCTGGGTGAATTCGTCCGCGTTCTCCTGGGCCCTGTCGACGTGTGCGTCGCCGAGGACCTCGCGGCGTACCTTCATGCCGGCGTCGTAGGAATCGCTGCGGCCCGCCACCTGCTCGGCCGACTCCAGTTCGGCGATGGCGCCGGTGGGCCTCGTCGGCGTGGGTGCGATGACCGGCGCGGGCGCCGGAGGGCCTGCCGGTGACTCCTGCCAGCTGGTGGTGAAGTGCCTGATGAGCAGTTCGGTGACGGCGCCGGGCTGTTCGACGGGCGTGAGGTGCGAGGCTCCGGGCACTATCGCCAGCCGCGCGTCCGGTATACCGGCGACGAGCCCACGGGCGTCGGCCGGCGGCGTCGCCTCGTCCTCGGCGCCCGCCATCACCAGCGTCGGCACGCCGATGCTGCTCAGTTCGTCGCGGACGTCGAAGGCGGCGAGGACCTCACAGGCCGCGATGTAGCAGCCGGGGTCGGTCGTACGGACCATCTGCACGGCCCACTCGACGATCGCGGGCTGCGCCTCGACGAAGCTCGGAGTGAACCAGCGGTCGGGGGTGGAGCGGGCGATGGGGTCGAGCCCGTTCGTACGGACGACGACGCCGCGCTGGCGCCAGGCGTCGGCGGTGCCGAAGCGCGGTGCGGTGGAGATCAGCGCGAGTGAGGAGACGCGTTCCCGTGCCAGCAGGCCGAGCTGTATGCCGATGGCGCCGCCTATGGAGCATCCGACGTAGCCGAAGCGGTTGATGCCGAGGGAGTCCAGGGTGGCGAGGAGACGCTCGGCGAGACCGGCCGCCGAGTCCGCGGGGTGCGCGGGGGCGCCGCCGTGGCCGGGCAGGTCGAAGCGCAGGACGCGCCAGTTGCGGGTGAGTTCGGGTATCTGGCGGTCCCACATGTGCCAGGTCGTGCCGAGGGACGGACCCAGCACGAGCACGGGTGCGTCATCGGGACCGTCGAGGCGGTGTTGCAACATCAGGGCACTCTGCTTCTCGCTCACGTGTTCACGCTACCCAGCGGATTGCCGGGTGCGGCCTTGGGGTCGGCGCTCTGCACATCAGAACTTCACGGTGGACACGACATACACACGTGGCCGGGTCTCGTAGGTGCTGTCCACGGTGATCGACACGGTGGGGCGGCCACCCTCCTGCCGGAATGTGGTGCCGGAGTAGTCGTGGCCTTCCTTGTTGAAGCTCCATCCGACATGGTCGGCGTGCTTCTTGTCGATGGTGACCTTCCCTCCCCGCAGGGCCTCGCGGTCGGTGCCGACGTCCTCCAGGAAGTCGCCGAGGTGCTTCTTCGAGGTGCGGAACTGCAGGTAAAGGGAGCTGGTCTGCCAGGAGTTGGCCTCGTAGAAGGCGTAGTGGCTGGACTGCGTGGGCAGCGGCACGTCGTAGACGTCGCGCTGCGCCTTGCTCGGCCAGCCGTAGGTGAGGTTGGTGGCGGCGGCCTTGCGCTGCTTGTCCTCGCCGCTGTCCCGGCTCTGGAAAGCCGACCTGATCAGATATCCACCGGGAATCGCGATCAGCAGCACGACGATGATCAGCGTGAGCACGCGGTGCCGGGGCCGGTGCGGCGGCCTCCGCGTGGGACGTACGCCCGAGGGGGGTGCCGTGGTCACTGGCCCACCGCCCGGCGCAGATTGTCGGCCGCCCGTTCGTAGCGTTCGTATCTCTCCAGGCGGCGCCGGTTGGCGCGGCGGAAGCGGCGGGCGACGAGACGGGCCAGGTCGGCGGCACCGACCATGCCCGCCTCGGGCCCGAGCTGTGCTTTGGCGATGGTGGCCTCCGGCCTGTACCCGCGTCCGGTCAGATGACGTCGGAACGCGTCCCGCGCGGGATCGATGAGCAGTTCGTCGGCGGCGCTGACTCCGCCGCCGATCACGAAGCCGCCCGGGTCGAGGGCGGCGGCCAGGTTCGCGATGCCCACGCCCAGCCAGTGGCCGATGTCCTGCAGCAGCTCCGTGCACATGGCGTCGCCGTTCCGGGCGAGCTCGGTGATGAGAGGTCCGGTGATCTCGGCGGCCTGGCCGTCGACGCGGTCGATGATCCCGTACGCGACGGGCGACTCCGCAACGGCCAGCTCCCGCGCTTCCCTGACCAGGGCGTTGCCCGAGCTGTACTGCTCCCAGCAGCCGCGATTGCCGCAGGGGCAGCGGTGACCGCCCGGCACCACCTGCATGTGGCCGAACTCGCCCGCCACTCCGTACTTGCCGCGCTTGAGCCGGCCGCCCTCCAGGATGGCGCCGCCGATGCCCGTACCGAGCGTGATCATCACGAGGTGGTCCTCGCCGCGCCCCGCGCCGAAGCGCCACTCGCCCCAGGCGGCGGTGTTGGCGTCGTTGTCGACCATGACGGGGACGGCGAGACGGGCCGTGAGGGCGTCCTTGAGCGGCTCGTCCCGCCAGGCCAGGTGCGGCGCGAACAGCACGCGGGAGCGGTCGGCGTCGACCCAGCCCGCGGCGCCGATGCCGACGGCGTGCACGTCGTGCCGGTCGGAGAGGTCGAGCACCAGCTCCGCGATGGTGTCCTCGACGACCTTGGGGCTCTTGGACTTCTCCGGTGTCTCGGCCCGTACCTGCTCCAGGATCTGCCCGTCGGCGTCGACGACGCCCGCCATCACCTTCGTGCCCCCGATGTCGATGCCGACGGTCGGCACCCGGGGGGCGGAGAGATGCGAGCGCCGCTCCCGGGTGCTGACGGTCCGCAGAACGCTGGCGCTGGGTGCGGTGCGCCTGTAGACACGGTCCCGGTCCGCGCGTTCTCGGTACATGCTCACGGCGCGGCCTTTCCTCTGTGCGCGGCTGCTGGCTTCTCGGTCACGGGTGTCGCTCCGGGCACGGGAGGACGTCCGTCGGAGCGCCCCCACCGGGGAGGGGACCATCCGGACGGTCCCCGGCCCACATGGCCGATTCTGCCTTACCGCGCGACCCGGTCGCACAACGCCGGGACGAGCGCGGAGCACCGCGCAGCCGGTCTGCTCACTGCAGATGCTGCGGTACGGGCGCACGCTCCAGCTCGTGGCTGAGCTGCTCCAGCTCGCTCCCGCCGGACATCTGCCGCGTCAGCTCGTCCAGCTCCAGCTCCTCCTTGCGGTGGCTGCCCGCCATCGCGCCCCGCTTCAGCAGCACGAAGCGGTCACCCACGAGATACGCGTGGTGGGGGTTGTGCGTGATGAGAACCACTCCGAGTCCCGCGTTCCGCGCCGCGGCCACGTACTTCAGTACGACGCCGGACTGCTTGACGCCCAGCGCGGCCGTCGGCTCGTCCAGGACCAGCACCTTCGCGCCGAAGTAGACGGCGCGGGCGATGGCGACGCACTGCCGCTCACCGCCGGAGAGGGTGCCGATGGGCTGGTCGACGTCGCGCAGGTCGATGCCCATGCGGAGCAGTTCGCTGTGCGTCGTACGGCGCATCTTCTCCACGTCCAGCCGGGAGAAGGGCCCGCGGCCCTTGGACGGCTCGGAGCCGAGGAAGAAGTTCCGCCAGACCGGCATCAGCGGTACGACCGCGAGGTCCTGGTAGACGGTGGCGATGCCGCGGTCGAGGGCCTCTCGCGGGGAGCCGAGCCTGGTCTCCTCGCCGTTGATGCGGAAGCTGCCCTTGTCGTGCTGGTGCAGCCCAGCGATGATCTTGATCAGGGTCGATTTGCCCGCGCCGTTGTCGCCGAGCACGCACGTGATCTCGCCCGCGTGCACCTGGAGCGAGACGTCCTCCAGCGCGCGGATGTTGCCGTACAGCTTGCTGACGTCCGCCAGTTCCACGAGCGGGGCGGCGGCGTCCGGCACCGCGTCCTGGACCTCTTCTGCCGTGTCCGTACCGGCGTCCTTCTCCGCGCTCATCGGTTCGCCTCCGCCCGCTTGCGTATCCATGCGTTCAGCAGGGTGGCGATCAAGAGCATCGCCCCCAGGAAGAACTTGAACCAGTCGGGCTCCCACTGGGCGTAGACGATGCCCTTGCTCGTCATGCCGAAGATGAAGGCTCCCACAGCGGCGCCGACCGCCGAGCCGTAGCCGCCGGTGAGGAGGCAGCCACCGATGACGGCCGCGGCGATGTAGATCAGCTCGTTGCCGACACCCTCGCCGGACTGGACGACGTCGTAGTTGAAGAGCAGGTGCTGCCCCGATATCCAGGCGCCCAGCGCGACCCCGAGATAGAGGCAGATCTTGGTGCGGGCGACGGGGACGCCGACCGCGCGTGCGGTGTGCTGGCCGCCGCCGACCGCGAATATCCAGTTGCCGGCGCGTGTACGCAGCAGCAGCCAGGTCGCCACGGCCACCAGCGCCAGCCACCACACGACGGTGATCTGGATCTGGACGGGGCCGATCGTCAGCTCGGAAGCGAAGAGCGCCTTCGCCGACTCGAAGCCCTCCATGTCGGCGATGCCCTTGGTGGAGACGGTCCCGCTGACCAGCTTGGTCAGGCCCAGGTTGAGGCCCGTCAGCATCAGGAACGTGCCGAGCGTGATGATGAAGCTCGGCAGTTTCGTACGTACGAGCATGTAGCCGTTGAAGAGTCCGATGCCGAGGGTGACCAGCAGCGAGAAGCCGACTCCGACCCAGACGTTGGCCGTCATCTGGTAGCTGAACATCGAGGAGATCAGCGAGGAGGACGTGACCATCACGCCGGTCGATAGGTCGAACTCACCGCCGATCATCAGCAGCGCCACCGGCACCGCCATGATCCCGATGGTGGAGGAGGCGTAGAGCACCGTGGAGAGGCTGGAGGCCCGCAGGAAGCTCTCGGCGGCGAAGGAGAAGAAGACGAAGACGGCGAGGGCGCCGACGACCGCGCCCAGCTCGGGACGTCCCAGCAGGCGGCCCAGGAGTGACCTGTGCACCAGCCGTTCGTCGGCCTTCACGGCCTCGTTCTGCTGCTCCGCCTCGGGTGCCTCGGCGGGAGGGGGTGTGGGTGTGGGTGTTGCCGTCATCGCGTTCCCCGCTTCGTGTACTTCTGCAAGGTCGATGCGTCCTTCTTGGTGAGAATCTGGGGGCCGGTCAGTACGGGCTTGCCGCCGCCCAGCATGTTGGCGTTGTAGCGGTGCAGCCACAGCATGTCGACGGCCTCGTAGCCCTGCAGGTAGGGCTGCTGGTCCACGGCGAAGCCGAGTGATCCGTCCTTGAGCGCTGTGGCCACCTGGTCGTTGAGGTCGAAGGTGTTGATCTCCGCCTCGCTGCCTGCGCCTTCGGCCGCCTTCACGGCGGTCGGCGCGAACGGCGCGCCCAGCGTCACGACACTGTCCACCTTGCTGTCCGACTGGAGTTCGGCCTCCAGGGAGGACTCCACCGCGGGCATGTTCGTACCGTCGACGTGCAGGTTGCGCACCTTGCCGTCGAAGGTCTTCTCCACGCCGCGGCACCGCTCCTCGTGGCCGACGTTGCCCTGCTCGTGCAGCACACAGATGGCCTTCTTCCGGCCGCGTTCGTTCAGTTCCCTGCCGACGGCCTCGCCGGCCAGCACCTCGTCCTGGCCGATGTGGGCGAGGGCGCCGAACGCCTCGGACTTGTCCTGACCCGAGTTGACGGTGACGACCGGGATACCGGCCTTCCTCGCCTTCTTCACCACGCCCTTCATCGCGTCCGGCTTGGCCAGGGAGACGATCAGCCCGTCGACGTCGTTGTCGATGGCCGCCTTGACGAGCTGCGCCTGCCGGCCGGCCTCCTTGTCGTGCGAGTAGAGGAACTCGATGTTGTCCTTGGCCGCGGCCTGCTCGGCGCCGCTCTGCACGATGTCCCAGAAGGTGTCGCCCTCGCCGGAGTGGCTCACCATCGCGATCTTCCACCGGGGTGTGCCGACAGCGGCCTCGCCGCCGACGGTGGCGTTGCGCTCTTCCTCCGCCCGCTTGCCGCCGGTACTGCTGCATCCCGCGAGTCCCACGGTTGCGACGAGGAGAGCCGCCATGGCGGCTCGCTTCGCGCGTACTCCCGTACGGTTCCCGCGGAACCTTTCCAGCCTTGACACGTACTACTGACCTCTCGGTGGAGATGGTGGTGCAGGTGGCGCCGGTGGCGCTGGGTCCGGCAGCCGGTGCGCGGAGCCGCACAAGTATCGGTCACCGCGCCCCGGCGCACGGTCACCGGGTGCCGCGCTCGGTGTACTTTTCCAGCCGCGGAACGTCCTTCTCCGTCACGATCTGCGGACCGGTGAGCACGGGCTTGCCGCCGCCCAGCTCGTTGGCGTTGTACGAGTTCAGCCACAGGGCGTCGACGGCCTCGTACCCCTGGAGGTAGGGCTGCTGGTCGACGGCGAAGCCGAAGCTCTTGTCCTTCAGTCCCTTCACCACCTGGGCGTTGAGGTCGAAGGTGTCGATCTCCGCCTTGCTGCCGGCCTTCTCTTTGGCCTTCGCCGACGTCGCCGCGAAGGGGGCGCCGAGGGTGAGGACGGTGTCGATGTCGGAGTCCGACTGCAGTTTGGCCTCGACGGAGGACTGCACGTCCGGCATGTTCGTGCCGTCGACGTTGAGCGTGGACATCTCGCCGTCGAAGGTCTTCTTCGCGCCCGCACAGCGGTCTTCGAGGGAGACGTTGCCCTGCTCGTGAATGACGCACAGCGCCTTCTTGCGGTCGCGCTTGTTCAGCTCGTCACCGACGGCCTCGCCCGCGATCGACTCGTCCTGGCCGATGTGCGAGAGCGCACCCACCTCGGACGAGAACTCACCGCCGGAGTTGATGGTGATGACGGGTATCCCGGCCTTCTCCGCCTTCTTCAGGACGCCCTTCATCGCGTCCGGCTTGGCGAGCGTGACCACCAGCCCGTCGACCTTCTTGTCGATGGCCGACTGCACGAGCTGCGCCTGCCGGCCCGCCTCGTCGTCGTGCGAGTAGTCGAACTGGACGTTGTCCTTGCGGGCCGCGTCCTTCGCTCCGCTCTGCACGATGTCCCAGAAGGTGTCGCCCTCACCGGAGTGCGACACCATCGCGATCGTCATGCGCGGAGTGTTGACGCCCTTGCCGCCGCCCGCTCCGTTCGCCTTCTCCTCGGAACCCTTGCCACCGGAGCTGCTGCAACCGGCGGCGAGTACCGCCGCGCTCGTCAGGGCTACCGCCACCGTTGTTGCTCTACGTGCTCTACGCCGAAGGACCATGAGCGGAGTTCTAGCCGTGGTCGGAGCAGGCCGTCAATACTTTGTCCGAACATTCTCCATGAGAGTTTGTCCGAACATACTTGGCGGTCCTGTGGGATCCGTACGGACAGCAGCTCAGGAGCGTACGAGGAGCTGGAACTCGAAGGAGTAGCGCGAGGCGCGGTAGAGGTGCGAGGCGTACTCCACGGGCCGTCCGGTGTCGTCGAAAGTGGTCCGCTCCATGGTCAGCAGCGGCGCTCCCACGGCCTCCCCCAGCAGCTTCGCCTCCTCGGCGGTGGCCGCCCGCGCACCGACGGACTGCCGTGCGCTGTGCAGGGTGATCCCGGCGCCGCGCATGAGGCGGTAGAGGCCGGTCGACTCCAGCTCCTCGCTCTCCCCCTGGAGCAGGTCGCTGGGCAGGTGGTTGCACAGGTACGCCATCGGCTCGCCGTGTGTCAGCCGGAGCCGCTCCACGCGCCGCACCTCCGCGCCCTGAGCGACCGCCAGCGCCGCGGCGACCTCTGCGGTGGCCGCCTCCTTCTCGTACCGCAGCACCTGCGTCGCGGGCCGCTGACCGGCCGCTTCCAGGTCGTCGTAGAGGCTGCTCAGCTCCAGCGGGCGTCTGACCTGGCTGTGCACGACCTGCGTGCCGATCCCGCGGCGGCGCACCAACAGACCCTTGTCCACGAGGGACTGGATCGCCTGACGCACGGTGGGCCGGGACAGCCCGAGCCGCCCGGCCAGCTCGATCTCATTGCCGAGCAGGCTTCCGGGAGAGAGTCTGCCGCGCTCGATGGCGGCTTCGAGCTGCTGCGCGAGCTGGAAGTACAGCGGGACCGGACTGCTGCGGTCCACGCTGAACTCGAGGTCGACGGGATCATTCTTGGCCACGGATGGAGCGTAGTGGGCGGGACGCTTCACCGGAAGGCGTAAGTTCGGTTGTCCGGACAAAGCGGTCAGTGACTTTCCTGTTTCCCCGCGTGGCACGTGCAATTGTCCTGACAAAGTGTTGACAGCACTTGAGGGCAACGGCGAACGTGGCCCCATGCGCATCGGACTCATCGGCACCGGCCGTATCGGCACCTTCCACGCCCGTACCCTCATCGCGGCCCCCGAGGTGACGGAACTCCTCGTCACAGACGCAGACGCCGCTCGCGCCACCGAAGTGGCCACAGACCTCGGCGCGACGTTCGTCCCCTCCCCCGCCGAACTCCTCTCCCACGACCTCGACGCCGTGGTCATCGCCTCGGCGACCGCCTCCCACGCGGAACTGATCCGGGACGCCGCCGAGCGCGCGGTGCCCGTCTTCTGCGAGAAGCCGATCGCCCTCGACCTGCCGGGCACTCTGGACGCGCTGCGCAAGGTCGAAGAGGCCGGAATCCTGCTGCAGATCGGCTTCATGCGCCGCTTCGACGCGGGGTACGCGGCGGCCCGCGCGGCCGTACGCTCCGGCAGCCTCGGACGGCTGCACACGGTGCGCGCCGTCACCTCCGACCCGGCGCCGCCGCCCGCGGACTACCTGCCGCTCTCCGGAGGCCTCTACCGCGACTGCCTGGTGCACGACTTCGACGTACTGCGCTGGGTCACCGGACGAGAGGTGGTCTCCGTCTACGCGGCCGGTTCCGACGCCGGCCCGGGGATGTTCCGCGAGGCCGACGACGTCGACACCGCCGCGGCCCTGCTCACGCTCGACGACGGCACCCTGTGCACGGCCACGGCCACCCGCGTCAACGGCGCCGGCTACGACGTACGCATGGAACTCGCCGGCGAGAAGGACCAGGTGGCCGTGGGCCTCGACCCCCGTACGCCCCTGACCTCGCTCGAGCCGGCGGCGTCCGCTTCGCAGGGCACGCCCTGGCCGGGCTTCCTGGAGCGCTTCGCCCCCGCCTACGAGGCCGAACTGGCTGCGTTCGTACGGGCGGTGAAGGGTGAGGCTCCCAACCCCTGCGACGGATACGAGGCGTTGACGGCGCTCAGGATCGCCGAGGCGTGCGAACGCTCACGCCGCGAGGGCAGGCCGGTGGAGATGGCGGAGCTGAACGAGTAGCCCCGGCGATCTCCGGGTGGGTGTCGGGGAGCCCGGCGCGGTTGGTAGCTTCCGCGGATGGTCACCGTGTCCGACGAGGAACTGATCGCCGCAGCCCGAGCCGTACTCAACCCGCACCACGTGGGCGACCGGCTCTTCGGCGACGTGGCCTCGACGTTGGTGACCGAGGCGGGTGGTCTCTACTCGGGCGTCTGCCTCGACACCGGCTCGGGCACCGGGTTCTGCGCGGAACACGCGGCCATCGCCGCCATGGTCACCGCGCGCGAGCACCGGATCGCGAAGATCGTCGCTGTGTGGCGCAGCGAAGAGGGCGTACTGCACGTGCTGCCACCGTGCGGACGGTGCAGGGAGTTCATCCGCCAGGTCGACCCGGGCAACCTCGACACCGAAGTGCTGCTCGGACGGGAAACCTCGGCGAGACTGCGGGACCTGCTGCCGTTCAACGAGTGGCCCGCTCCGCTCGACCCGCCGTCCTGAGCCGTCCCGGACGGCGCAGCAACGGCAGTCAGCGGCACGTCAGTTGGCGGCACGGGCGAGGAGCTGGAAGATCTTGGCGGTGTGCGGGTACGGATGCCGGTTCGTGAGTGCCAGCTCCAGCGCCTCCAGGGCTGCGAAGAAGTCCGGCTCGCGCTTGCGGGCGTCATCGACGATGTGGTCGTTGACGCTGCGGATCCCGCAGTGCTCGATGCCGGTGCAGCCCAGCTCGGCCAGCAGCGGCGTGATCTCCTCGGCGGTGTAGAGGGTCTGCTCGGCGTCGAAGATCTTCGCCTGCACCTTCCTCCGGCCGAGGGAGGCGAGTGCGGCGGCAGGATCAAGGGAGCGGACAGCGAGTCCGAGCGGGGTGGCGTGACGGTTGATCGCCATGACGGACAGGACGCCGCCGGCACCTGCACACGCGGCTGCTGTCCGCAGGGCGGGCTCCGGATCGTCCAGGTACTGCAGCAGGTTGTGGCAGAGCACCACGTCGTAGCAGCTGCGGGTGACATCTTCCGGCAGGTCGAGGACGTCCGCTTCCACCGTCGTCAACTGACCGGCGACCCCGGCTGCTTGGGCGCGTTCACGTGCGGCGGCGAGCATGCCGGGCGAGTAGTCGACGATGGTGACGTGGTGGCCGCACCGCGCGAGACGGACCGCGTCACCGCCGTCCGCTCCCGCCAGGTCCAGCACCCGTAGCGGGACGTCACCGAGCGGCGCGAGCCACCGCTGCAGGTTGAACTCGGCAGTGGAATAACGCAGTCGGCCCCACGGGCTCTCCTGCCACACACGCCATGAGTCGAGGGCGTCGTCGAACGAGCTCCGCTCGGGGGGCTCGACTCTCCTTGGGGACATGCAGGCCATTGTGTCCTGTGCCCTGCCTGCGGCTGGACAGCCGGCCAGTTCCATGCCGATTACGCAAGGGCTGCAGCGCCCAGGTACTTGACCATGAAGATGCAGGCGTCGGCGACGCGGTGGGTGAGGCCGCCGCTGTCCTGGTAGGTCCCGCAGTCCAAGTAAGGGGTGGAGGGGCTGTATCCGAGCCGTTTGTACAGGTCCTCCGTGCGCGGGTTGTTCTTCTCCACGCCCAACCCGACGCATTCGAGGTCCCGTTGGCGTACGTGTGTCTCAGCGGCGCGGATGAGAGCGGAGCCCACGTGCTGGGCGCGGAGCGTCTCGGGCCACAGGCCGAGCCCTTTGATTTCGGGGCAGTCGCGGTGGACGGCCCGTACCTCGGGTGCTTCGCAGCCGTCCCAGAGCACTTCACAACTGCCGACCGGCACGGTTTCGCGCCAGGCTATGAGGAACGTGCTGACGCCCTCACAGTGCCGGGCGAAGCGGGGGGTGTGGAGCGAGGCAGCGCCGAGGGACGGCATGTGCTTGTCGAGCAGCACGATGTCCTCTTCCCGGCACTCGCTGATCCTCATCCGCCATAGAGTAGGTTCCCGATGTGCCGGTGAGGTGGGCATTACGAAGGCATGTGAGGCGGAACATGCGGCTCCCCTCGGCAGGCGCACCGAGTTGCCGCCAGTTGCGTCAGTGGGTGAGTGATCCGCTACGCCAAGCCCCGGTCGGGCGCGGGCAGTTGCGTCCTCCTGGTTGCACCTCTACTCGCTGCCTCGCTGGGTGCTCGCTTCCTCCGCGGTCAGCGTCTCTCTCTGCGTGGCTGGGCAGGAACCGCGTCCTCCAGCTTCTGCAGCAGCTCCGTGACCCGCTTCGCGACGGTCTCCCTGTCGCCCTCCGAGAGCGCCGAGCCCATGCCGCATGCGACGGCGCCGGCGGCGATCCACTCCGGAGCGGTCGCGACGGTGACTCCTCCTGTGGGCAGCAGGGCGGCCTGCGGAAGCGCTGCCCGTACGTCACGCAGCCAGCCCGGATCGTGGGCGGAGGCCGGGAAGAGCTTGAGGGCGTCGGCGCCCGACTCCATCGCCTGCACCGCCTCGGTGGGGGTGGCGACGCCGGGGAAGACGGGCACGCCGTAGCGGTGTCCGGTGCGGATCACCTCCACGTCCAGGGCGGGTGAGACGAGGAAGCGGGCACCGGCGTCGACCGCTGCCCGGGCGGCTGCGGCGTCCAGGACGGTGCCCGCGCCGATGACCATGTCGTCGCCTGTCTCACGGCGCAGCGTGGAGACGGCGTCCAGTGCGTGCGGGCTGGTCAGTGAGATCTCCAGGCTGGTGATCCCGGCGGCGAGCAGGGTGTCGGCGGTTGCCGTGACGCGCTCATAGCTGTCGCTGCGGACGATGGCGAAGACGCGCTGTTCCAGAGCGGCGCGGGTGATCTCCCAGCGGTACACGGCAGTCGCCGCCTCTCTTCGTCTCGGGCTGTGAGCAGGCCGCGCGCACTGCGCGCACAGTCAGCGGTGGACGGAGTCGGTGCCCCGGGCGAAAGCCGCCAGGGCACGGTCGCGTGCGTACGCCGTGGGAAGACCGTCGGTGTCGCTGGGAGCCTGGACGACCAGCGCCGCCACGCATGCCGCTTCCGCGAGGGCCTGCTCGGGCCGTTCGCCGCGCAGCCACGCGGAGAGCCAGCCCGCGGCGAACGCGTCGCCCGCACCCACCGGGTCGACGACCCGGACACTGAAAGGTGCCTGCACGCACTGCCCGTTCTGGCTGACCGCCACCGCGGAGTGGTCGCGCCGCTTGACCACGACCGTACGGGCGTGGCCGATCGTCAGCAGAGCCTTGGCCGTCTCATCTGCGCCGCCGCCCAGCAGCAGTTCCAGCTCGTCCTCCCCCGCGATGACGAGGTCCGCCTCGCGGAGGATCGGGCCCACGACGCGGATCCACTCGTGGTCGGTGCCCAGCTTGCGCCGTACGTTGGGGTCGAAGGAGACCGCTGCGCCGACCTGCCGGGCGCGCTCGATCAGGGCCCAGGTCGCCTGCGCGGCCGACTCCGAGAGCATGGGGGTGATGCCCGAAATGTGCACCACTCGGGCCCCTTCCAGCATCTCGATGCGGATCTGGTCCGGGGAGAGCAGCGAGGCAGCGGAGCCCTCGCGGTAGTACTGCACGTCGATGGCGCGCTGGGGATGGCTGTCGCGCAGCAGCAGCCCCGTGGGGGCCCGTGGGTCCATCTCGGCGCCCGAGACGTCCACTCCGTCCGCGCGGAGCTCACGCAGCACGGCCTCACCCGCGGGGTCGTCACCGACGCGGCCGATCCAGCGCGCCCAGTGGCCCAGCCGGGCCAGGCCCTGCGCGACGTTGGACTCGGCGCCCGCCACGGAGCGCCGGAAGGAGACCGCATGGTCCAGCGGCATCCCCGGCTCGGCGAGCATCAGCAGCATCGCCTCACCGCAGGTAATGGCCTCCGGTCCGTTTGTCACCGGTATCTCCCCACATCTGCCACCATGGCATCACTCTCTGTGGAGAACGTTACCCGTTCATGCGGACATTGCCACCCCCGGGGGTGCACTTCCTCCCGCATCGAGGAAACGTCGCAGCGGCAACGTAGCCGCGCCGACGGTCACAGCGTCGGGTCCGAGTCTGCCCAATTCGACGGCTGTACGGGCCGCCGGGTAGCTCAGAGCGTAGGCCTCCGTGGCCTCCCGCACGGCGGGCAGCAGCCTCGGCCCGAGCAGCAGTCCGGCCCAGCCGCCCAGCACGATCCGCTCCGGGTTGAAGAGATTGACCAGGTCGGCGATGCCGGCTCCGAGGTACTCGGCCGTCGCCGCCAGCACACCGCCGGCCGTGCGCCCCTGCACTCCCCCCGCACTCTCCGCCGCCAGAAGCCCGGCGAGGGCCGACTCCTGGTCCGTGCCCGGCGGTTCGCCGCCCTCCTCGCGCCAGCGCTCCAGAACCGCGCCCGCCCCCACGTACGCCTCCAGGCAGCCCCTCGCACCGCAGCGGCAGCGCCGGCCACCGACCGTGAGCACGGTGTGCCCCCACTCCCCCGCACTGCTCGTGGCACCGCCGTAGGGTTCGCCGCCGGTGACCACGCAGGCGCCGACACCGGAGCCGAGCAGCGCGATGACGGCGTCACGCGCGCCGCGTCCCGCGCCGAACCACATCTCTGCCTGGCCGAGGGTCTTGGCTCCGTTGCCGATGTGGAGGGGAACGCCATCGGGCAGGCCCGCGGACGCGCGCAGCAGCGCCTCCAGGGGAACCGCGTCCCAGCCGACGGTCTGGCCGTGCACGACGGCCCCGCCGTGCGCGCGTTGTTCGACGATGCCGGGGACGCCGACGCCGATGC
>DATMEI010000477.1:0-7768 GCA_035556995.1 Streptomyces sp. | reverse complement strand
CCCGACCGAGCACCGAAGACGGCGCTGAAGCCTCGCCGCGAGGAGAACGCCAGTGAACATCGCTGCCGCAACCAACGAGAATCTCGCCGAGATCAGCAACTACCTGATCTATTCGGCCATGGCCGTCTACACGCTCGCCTTCATCGCGCACATCGCCGAGTGGGTCTTCGGCAGCCGCAGCAAGGTCGCCCGTACGGCTGCCGCGCTGAGCCCCGGGAAGAACGCCGGGAGCGCCGGCAACGATGGCGACGACGGCAGCGCGGACGCGACCGGCGCGTCCGCCGCCGACGGTGCCGTCTCCGTCAAGGTACGGGCGGGCGCTGGCAGCTCCGTTCTGGAGCGCGAGCGCCCCAAGGTCGTCGTGCGCTCCGCCGCCGGCCGCCGCGGCGAACTCCCGGACGGCCCCGGCGCCGCGGGCGGGGACGAGCAGGGCGACCTCTACGGTCGGATCGCGGTCTCCCTGACGGCGCTCGCGTTCCTGCTGCACGTGGCCGGAGTGCTGACCCGCGCGCTGTCGGTGGGGCGTGCGCCCTGGGGCAACATGTACGAGTTCTCCACGGCCTTCTCGATGGTCGTCGTCGCCGGCTACCTCGGATTCCTCGTCGCGAAGAAGAACGTCCGCTGGATCGGGCTGCCGCTGGTCACGACGGTGCTGCTCGACCTGGGCCTGGCCGTGACGGTGCTGTACACCGAAAGCGACCAGCTGGTGCCCGCGCTGCACTCGTACTGGCTGTGGATCCACGTCTCACTGGCCATCATCTGCGGTGCGCTGTTCTACCTCGGCTTCGTCGCGACGATCCTCTACCTCTTCCGGGACCGCTACGAGACCAAGCTGCTCGGCGGCGGCACCCCGGGCGGCTTCGCCACGTCCGTGCTGGAGCGGCTGCCGTCCTCGGCCTCACTGGACAAGTTCGCCTACCGGATCAACGCGGCCGTCTTCCCCTTCTGGACCTTCACGATCGTCGCGGGCGCCATCTGGGCGGGCGACGCGTGGGGCCGCTACTGGGGCTGGGACCCCAAGGAGGTCTGGTCCTTCATCACGTGGGTCGCATACGCCTGTTACCTGCACGCCCGCGCCACCGCCGGCTGGAAGGGCCGCAAGGCGGCCTACCTGGCGCTGCTCGCCTTCGCGTGCTTCCTCTTCAACTACTACGGCGTGAACATCATCTTCAACGGCAAGCACAGCTACGCGGGCGTCTGAGCCGTTTCCCGCTTCCTCGCCGGCCCTCGCTCGCCGCTCCGCTACGGGGTGTCGTCCGTACCGCCCGCACCGTTCTCGCGCCGCCGTGACTCCTCCTCGCGGCGGCGCAGTTCTGCCTCCTGCCGCGCGGGGTCTGCCTCGGCGGCCCCAGCCGCTCCGGTGGCCCCGGCGGTTCCAGCGGCCCCGGCCCCGGCGGCCGTCCCGGCTTCGCCGCCGTCAGCTGTACGGGCGTCGTCGTCGAGGCCGCTCTCCGCGCTCTGGTCCTCGCCCTTGGCCGCGCCGGCGCCCGTACCCGTGCCTTCGTCCTCGCGTGTACTGCGAGGAGCCGCCCCGTCGTTGATGGACTTCAGGAAGTCCGGGTTGTCGTCGGGGGCGACCCAGCGCCGCTCGTCGGGGCGGGTGGCACCGTACGGCGCGTTCCTGCGGGGACGTCCGACAGCGAACCAGGCCACCGGGCCCAGCAGCACCTGGCCGAAGAGCAGGATGATGATGACCCAGGCCACCTTCGGCAGCTTGCGGATCTCCTTCTCCGGGGTGTTCAGACAGTCGATGAAGGCGTAGATCCACACCGCCAGGACGAGAATGAACGGCAGATACCTGAGCATGTGTGACGCCCCCTAGGCGGGCTGACTCGGCGCGGCGGGCCACTGGTGCGGTTGGCGCGGTTCGCGTGGCGGTTCACGTACAGGGACAGCGTAACGGTGTGCCGGATACCGCCGGGGGCGGGCGGCGAAGGGCGCGGGGCCATGGCGGATACTGGAGCGCATGGCTTACGACGATCTGCGCTCGCTGCTGCGGGCGCTGGAGCGGGACAGGGACCTCAAGCGGATCAAGGCCGAGGTCGATCCATACCTCGAAGTCGGTGAGATCGTCGACCGGGTGCAGAAGTCCGGCGGCCCGGCGCTGCTGTTCGAGAACGTCAAGGGCTCCTCGCTGCCGCTGGCCATGAACGTCTTCGGGACGGACCGCCGGCTGCTCAAGGCGCTCGGTCTGCAGTCGTACGACGAGATCAGCGACAGGATCGGCGGGCTGCTGAAGCCCGAACTGCCGCAGGGTTTCGTGGGCATGCGGGAAGCCTTCGGCAAGCTGGGTGCGATGGCGCACGTACCGCCGAAGAAGGTCAAGGACGCGCCCGTGCACGATGTGGTGCTGCAAGGCGACGACGTCGATTTGGAGCAGCTGCCCGCACTGTTCACCTGGCCCGAGGACGGCGGCTCCTTCTTCAACCTCGGGCTGACGCACACGAAGCACCCGGAGAGCGGCGTACGCAACCTCGGTCTCTACCGGCTCCAGCGGCACGACCGGCGCACCATCGGAATGCACTGGCAGATCCACAAGGACAGCCGCAACCACTACCAGGTCGCGGCCCGGCGCGGTGAGAAGCTGCCCGTCGCCATCGCCTTCGGCTGCCCGCCCGCGGTGACGTACGCCTCGACCGCGCCGCTGCCCGGCGACATCGACGAATACCTCTTCGCGGGCTTCACACAGGGCAAGCGGGTCGAGATGGTCGACTGCAAGACGGTGCCGCTGCAGGTGCCCGCGAACGCGGAAGTGGTGCTGGAGGGCTGGCTGGAGCCCGGAAAGACGTTGCCGGAGGGCCCGTTCGGCGACCACACCGGCTTCTACACGCCGCAGGAGGACTTCCCCGCGCTGACGATCGACTGCGTGACGATGCGGAAGCGCCCCCTCTTCCAGTCGATCGTGGTGGGACGGCCGCCCACGGAGGACGGGCCGCTGGGACGGGCCACCGAACGGTTCTTCCTGCCGCTGCTGAAGATCATCGTGCCGGACATCGTCGACTACCACCTGCCCGAGTCCGGCGGCTTCCACAACTGCATGATCGTCTCGATCGAGAAGAAGTACCCCAAGCACGCGCAGAAGGTCATGCACGCGATCTGGGGCGCCCACATGCTCTCCCTGGAGAAGCTGATCGTCGTGGTGGACGCCGGGTGCGACGTGCGCGATCTGCACGAGGTGGCGTGGCGCGCCCTCGGGAACGTCGACTACTCCCGTGACCTCACAGTCGTCGAAGGGCCGGTCGACCACCTCGACCACGCCTCGTACCAGCAGTTCTGGGGCGGCAAGGCGGGCGTCGACGGGACCGCGAAGCTGCCCGAGGAGGGCTACACACGCGACGGCGGCTGGCCGCACATGATCGAGTCGGACCCGCAGATCGCCGACCGCGTCACCAGGCGCTGGAAGGAGTACGGCCTGTGACCGGGGACACCGCGACGGGCGGCGGCGGCAGCGCGGAGGCCGGGGGCCCTCCCCCCGACTCCGCCGGGGGCCCTCCCCCTGACTCCGCCGGGGGCCCTTCCCGGGCGAAGCCCGAGGGGATGCCGCGACCGCGCGCGGGCGTACAGGCCTTCCTGCGCCTGGTGATGATCGAGCACTCCGTCTTCGCCCTGCCCTTCGCCTACATCGCCGCGCTCACCGCGATGTTCGAGGAGGGCGGTGCCGTGCAGTGGCGGGTGCTGCTGCTCGTCACCGTCGCGATGGTGGGGATGCGCACCTTCGCCATGGCCGCGAACCGGATCATCGACCGCGAGATCGACGCGCGCAATCCGCGTACCGCCGGACGGGAGCTGGTGACCGGGGCGCTGTCCGTACGGTCGGCGTGGGCGGGCGCTCTGGTAGCCGTCGTCGTCTTCCTCGGCGCCTGCGCCCTGCTCAATCCGCTCTGCCTCGCCCTCGCGCCCGTCGCAGTCGTGCCGATGGTGGTCTATCCGTACGGGAAGCGCTTCACCGACTTCCCGCACGCCATCCTCGGCATCGCGCAGGCCATCGGCCCGATCGGCGCGTGGATCGCCGTGACCGGCGCCTGGTCCTGGGAGGCGGTGGTGCTGGGACTGGCCGTCGGCGTGTGGATCGGCGGTTTCGACTTGATCTTCGGGTGCCAGGACGTCGCCGCCGACCGTGCGCACGGGGTGCGTTCGGTCCCGGCGCGCTTCGGAATCGCCGGGGCGCTGTACGGGGCACGTGGCAGCCACGTCGTCACGGTGGCGCTGCTGGGCTGGTTCGGACTGCTCACCGGTGCCGGAGCGTTCTACTGGCTGGGGCTGCTCATCGTCGTCTGTGCCTTCGTCTACGAGCACTCGATCGTCAAGCCCGGCGATCTGACCCGCCTCAACCGCGCCTTCTTCAAGGTCAACGGCTTCATCGGCATCGCACTGTTCGTGTGCGCACTGCTGGATCTGACGGTGCGCGGCCTGAGCGTCTGAGCGCCGGCTGGCTGGGGGCGTGTCCCCTGCCTGCGCCGGGGAGACACCGGCCCGGACGCCCGGACGGGAGTCCGGAGGCGGGACCCTCAAGACACGACTCAGTGCCAGGCGGGCTTTTCGCCGCCCGGCAGGCGGTTCGTCGACGTCATGAACGCAGCCATGACACCGCCGATCAGCCCGAAGAGGTGGCCCTGCCAGGAGATGCCGCCGTCCGTCGGAAGCACGCCCCACAGGATCGAGCCGTAGAGCACGGCGACGACCCCGCCGAGCGCCACGTCGGTGATGCGGCGGTCCACGAAGCCCCGTACGAGCAGATAGCCGAAGAGGCCGAAGATCAGGCCCGAGGCGCCGGCCGTGTTGCTCGCGTCGGGCGCGACCAGCCATACGCCGAGGCCGCTCACCACGATGATCGTCATGGCGACGGCGAGGAAGCGGCCCGTGCCGCGCAGCGCCGCGAGGAAGCCGAGCACGAGCAGAGGCAGTGTGTTCGCCACGAGGTGCCCGAAGCCGAAGTGCATGAACGCCGCCGGGATCACGTCCACCAGCTCGCTCTGCTGCCGCGGCACGATCCCGAAGGAGTCCAGCGCATGCCCCGTCACGTGGTCCACGGCCTCCAGCACCCACAGCAGCGCGACCCAGAGCAGGATCAGCTTGGCCGCCGTCTTGGCGCCCCCGCGTGTGGTCTTGCCGCTGCTTGTGCTGTCGGTGTCGGAGCCTTGTCCGTACGCCATCGAGTCTCCCCTTGAGAGAGTGGGCGGAGCCGATGCCCTCGAAGTGGGAACGTGGCAGACGGCACGCGTGTTCCGCCCTCCAGAATGGCGTCAGAAATTCTCCGTGCCCAGGGCGCCGTACATCAGTGCCGCCACAAGGTCCTGCGGCTGGAGCTCCTCGGTGCCGCCCGGCGCCGTCACCGCCACCGCGTCGCCGCCGCTGAACTCCAGCCTGAGAGGCAGCCGGGGGCCGCCGGTGAACTGGCCCAGGTCGAGCGTGAGCGTCGTCAGCTGTCCGCGCCGGATGTCGAGGTCTGCCGTGACGTCGCGGTCCGGCACGCGGTCGGGGTCGATCTCCGCGCCGAGTGGTTTCACCGCCGCGACCAGGTCGTTTGCCGCCTCACGTCCCGGCAGCGTGAGCTGTACGCGGTCCGCGCCGTCGTGTTCGCCCTTGTCGGCGAACGTGGCGTGTTCGCGCAGCAGCTCCTGCACGCCCGCGACGAACTCGCGCTGCGACTGTCCGTCCAGTGCCGAACCGATGGTCACCGCATCCCGGATCTCCCGGCTCCGCCTGGCCTCGTCGCTCTCCTCTTCCGTGTTGTGGGCGCCCTTGTCGTCTTCCTTGCTCTTGGCGCCCTTCTCAGCTGCCCGCTCCGCACCGCGGGCGGCAAGCGTCTCCGCCGCGCGTGCGAAGTCGTCGAAGGCCTCCGGGTCGGCTCGTACCCACTCGCCCTTCAGCGCGTCCTTGGCCGCACCGAGCGTGGACGGCAGGTCGTCCGCGAGCGCGACGATCTCCTTGGCGATCCTGCGCGCTTCGTCCGAACCGTCCGTCTGCCTCACCAGCGCGCGCAGGCTCACCCGCAGATACAGCTTGTCGTCCACCGACTTGACGGCGGCGACGTCCTTCCCGCCGAAGTTGAGCGCCGCCGCCACGTTCGCGGCTTCGGAGGCCGGCATCTCCTTCAGCGGCATCTCCTCGTCCTCCGAACCGGCCGCCATGGTCAGTTCGGCCCGTGCGAGCCTGACGGCGTCCCGGTGCGTGACGGGCTTACCGCGCGCTTCGGTGAGGAACTTGCGGGCGTTCCGCGTCGTGCCGTCCACGGAGGCGGTGACGCTGGTGGAGGACTCGTCGCCGAGCTTCACCACGGCGTTCCGTACCTTCATGCCGGTCGTCAGACGTTCCGTCGCACTGCACCCGGACGCCGTGACGGTGAGCAGCGCGGCGCCCGACAGGGCAGCGACAAGCCGCAGCCGGGGACGCTGAAGCGGACGGGAGAACTGCATGCGTCCGACCCAACCGCATTACGGGCCTTCAACGCCAGTCATAACGCCCGGCGTCCACCAGGGAACACCGAGAGCGCGTACGAGCGGCGCGCACGAGTCCGGTCAGGCCCGCCGTTCCGGGTCCGCCAACTCGCCTTCCCAGCGCTGGTAGAGCTTGTGCGGTACGCCCGCGGCGTCCAGCGCACGTCCCGCCACGAAGTCGACGAGATGCTGGATGGTGGTGCCGCCCGCGTAGAAGGCCGGCGACGCGGGCAGCACGACGGCGCCCGCGTCGTCGAGGGAGACGAGGTGCCTGAGCGTCTGACCGTTCAGGGGTGTCTCGCGTACGGCCACGACGAGCGGCCGCCGTTCCTTGAGCGTGACCGATGCGGTCCGCTGGAGCAGGTCCTTGGAGAGGCCGAGGGCGACCCCGGCCACGCAGGCGGTGCTCGCGGGCACGATCAGCATCCCCCGCACGGGGTACGAGCCCGACGAGGGCCCCGCAGCGAGGTCACCGGCCGCCCAGTGACATACGCCGGAGACGTCCGGGTCGAAGGCGTCGGGGGTGCCGTCGGCGCCTCGGGCGAGCCAGCGCCGCAGGTCCTCCTGGGCGTGACCGTCGCGGAAAGGGTGCCCGGTCTCGTCCAGGATCGTCAGCCGCGCGGCACGGCTGACGATGAGGTCCACGGACTCCCCGGCATGCAGCAGCGCACGGAGCACGGCGGCGGCGTACGGCGTTCCCGAGGCGCCGGACACACCGACGACCCAGGGGCGGCGGTCGGTCGTTTCGGTCACGCCACCGAGCCTACGCGGGCAGCCACCGGACGAAGCCACGGGTGCCGGGAGCTCCTTGGGGAGAGGTGTCTGAGGGCGGGCACGCCCCATGCCTTAGATTCGTTACCGGAGATTTCACGGAGCCCACGCTTCCCCTGCCCGCGGCGGGGGGACCCCAAGTTCGGCAACGGAAGGCACCAGGACCCCATGGACGCGGTGGACAGGCAGCTCATTCAGGCGTTGCGTGAGAACGGCAGGGCCTCCTACGCCGAGCTCGGCCGACTCGTCGGCCTCTCCGGGCCCAGCGTCACCGACCGCATCAACCGCCTCGAGACCGCCGGCGTGATCACCGGCTACCGCGCGACTGTCGACGCGGGCTCCCTCGGTCTGGGCGTCACGGCCCTCATCGGCATCCAGCTCAGCGACGCGACGGATCACGAGGACGTGGCCGGACGGCTGCGCGATCTGTACGAGGTCGAGGACTGCTGGTTCATCGCCGGCGACGACTCCTACATGCTCAAGGTGCGCGCATCGGACGTGGACGCGCTGGAGACCCTCATCCGACGGCTCTCCGGCACCAAGGGCGTCTCCCGTACGCG
>DATMEI010000476.1:0-6377 GCA_035556995.1 Streptomyces sp. | reverse complement strand
GTGGCTGAAGGCGGGCAAGGTCAAGAAGCCGTAGCTGAGCTGAGCTGAGCTGAGCTGAGCTGAGCTGAGGTGGACTGGGCCCGGCACCGGTTCGGTCAGTCAGGTGCGGGCTCGCTGTGCTCCTCGACCTGCACGCGTGCCAGCAGGTCGTGGTGAACCTCTTCGTCGAACTCACCGGCGGTCGGCGCCCGTACGGTCGCCGCGGACAGCGCGACCGCCCGCGCCAGCCGGTCCGGCCAGGGCAGCCCCTCGACCAGCCCGGAGAGCAGCCCCGCCACAGCGGAGTCGCCTGCTCCCGTCGGATTGCCCGCGATGGGCCGTGGCGGGCCCGCCTGCCAGGTGCCGTCCGGAGTGACCAGCAGCATGCCTTGGGACCCGAGCGAGGCGGCGACGGAGTGCGCTCCGCGCCGCTGCGCAGCCCGCGCCGCGCGTAGTGGCTCGGTGGTGCCGGTGATCCCGGCCAGCTCGGTGGCGTTGGGCTTGACGAGGTCGGGGCGGGCGGCGAGCCCGCGGCGCAGCGGTTCTCCGCTGGTGTCCAGCACGACGGGTACGTCCGCGGCGTGGGCCTCGCGGATCAGCTGCGCGTACGCGCCCACCGGTACCCCGGGCGGCAGGCTGCCGCACAGTGCGACGGCTTGAACAGGGCCGTTGCCGGCCTCAGCAGGGCTGTCGCCGCGCAGCAGCTCCGCGTACGTGCCGAGGAGAGTCGCCCATTCCGCGGGTGTGATGTGCGGGCCGGGCTCGTTGAGCTGGGTGGCGTCGCCGCTCGATTCGTCCACGACGCCGACCGTGCGCCGGGTGTTGCCCCCGATGGGTACGAGCGCGTCCGTGATGCCCCGCTCCTCGCCGAGCAGCGCCCGCAGTTCCGCGCCGGTACGGCCCCCGGCGAAGCCGGTGACGGTCGTGGCGTGTCCGAGGGCGGCGAGCACCCGTGCCACGTTGAGGCCCTTTCCACCGGGACGTTCGGTCACCTCGCGCACCTGGTGCGAACCGTGCACGTCGAGGCGAGGCACCCGGTAGGTCAGGTCGAGGGCGGTGTTGAGCGTGACCGTCAGGATCACCGGAGACAGCTCCAGGGGGACGGGATGCGGGGGGCGAGGGTGGACGAGGGCGCGTGTGGACGTAGGGGACGACAACCGCGCGAGCGATCATGCCACTTGGCCATTCGCGTCGCGACCCCTTGGCCGGTACCGGTCCCGGCGCCGCGCGTACCGGGGGTCATCCCACGTCAGGGTGTGCTTGCCCGTCCCGCGTCAGGGCGTACCACCCACTCGCCCTGCCGCATCACGCCCGTCAGTGCGAAGTCCGCGTCGAGGACCACCAGATCCGCGTACTTGCCCACCTCAAGCGAGCCCGTACGGTCGTTGACGCCGAGCAGCCGTGCGGGGTTGGCGGACAGTGCGCGTACGGCATCCTCCACCGGGATCCCGTCGACCGTGACGGCCCGCCGGAAGGCGTGGTCGAGGGTGAGTGTCGAGCCTGCGATCGAGCCGCCCTCGGCCAGCCGTGCCACGCCGTCCCGCACCTCCACCTCCAGCGGGCCCAGGGGGTAGCGGCCGTCGCCCATGCCGGCGGCGCCCATCGCGTCGGTGATGAAGGCGACGCGGCCGGCGCCCGCACTGCCGAAGGCCAACTCCAGTACGGCGGGGTGCAGATGTGTGCCGTCGTTGATCAGCTCGACGGTGACGCGCTCGTCCTCCAGCAGCGCGGCGACGGGGCCCGGCGTGCGGTGGCTGAGGCCGGGCATGGCGTTGAAGAGGTGGGTGGCGACGGTCGCGCCCGCGTCGACGGCTTCCTTGGCCGCCTCGTATGTCGAGTCCGTGTGGCCGACGGCGGCGATGACCCCGCTGTCGGCGAGCATCCGTACGGACTCCAGGCCGCCGGGACGCTCCGGCGCGAGCGTCATCATCCTCGCGCTGCCGCGTGCGGCGTCGATGAGCTTGCGCACTTCGGTCGGATCGGGGTCGCGCAGCAGCGCCGGATCGTGTGCGCCGCAGCGCTCCGGTGAGATGAAGGGGCCCTCGAAGTGGACGCCTGCGAGGTCGCCCTGCTCGACCAACTCGCTCAGTGTGCCTGCCTGTTGGGCGAGGTCGCCGAGTTCACCCGTGACGGTGGAGGCGACCATGGTCGTGGTGCCGTGCCGCCTGTGGGTGCCGATGACGGTGAGCGCCTGTTCGGCCGTGCCCGCGGAGAAGGACGCGCCGCCACCGCCGTGCACGTGCATGTCGACGAATCCGGGGACGATCCAGTGTCCCGGCAGGTCGAATGCGGGGGTCTCTCCGCGTACGTTCTCGGCGATGGTGCGGCCCTCGACGCTCAGTGTGCCGGCGTCCTCCACGCCGCTCGGCAGGACCACACGGGCACCGGTCAGTACGGTGCGCCCGCCTGTGGAACTCGTCGGGTTGGTCAGGCTCATCGGCTCGAAACCTCCGCGGAGAGTAGATCCCGGGCGAGGAGTCCCGCGCCCAGGCAGCCTGCGGCGTCCCCGAGGGCCGCCGGGACGATCGTGGGGAGTTGCTGGAAGGTGACCCGTGCGCGTACCGCTTCGCGCAGTGGCACGAAGAGGATGTCGCCCGATTCGGCCAGCCCGCCGCCGATGATCACCGTGCGGGGGTCGAGGAGGGTGAGTGCGGTGACGAGTCCCGCGGCGAGGGCGTCGACCGCGTCCCGCCAGATGGCGATGGCACGGTCGTCATTGGACTCGACCGCTCTGGCGGCGTCGGCCGCGCCGGCCGAGACGTCGCCGGAGGCCGCGGCCCAGGCGCGGCCCACGGCGCCGGCCGAGGCGAGGGCTTCGAGGCATCCGCGCTGGCCGCAGCCGCACTCCGGTCCGCCGGGGCGCACCACGATGTGGCCGAGCTCGCCCGCGCTGCCGTGGGCGCCCGGTTCGAGTCGGCCGTCGACCCCGATGGCTCCCGCGATGCCGGTGCCCAGCGCCACGAAGAGGAACCGGTCGACTCCCTTGCCTGCGCCGATTCGGCCCTCGGCAAGCCCGCCCGTACGTACGTCGTGGCCGAGTGCCACCGGGAGACCGCCGAGCCGCCGGGTGAGCAGAGTGCGCAGCGGTACGTCGCGCCAGCCGAGGTTGGCGGCGTAGACGGCGGTGCCGGTGGGCTCGTCGAGGATGCCGGGAACGGCGACGCCGGCAGCGGCGGGCCCGGTGCCGTACTGCTCGATGCCGTACGTGCGCAGCTGCCCGGCGACGTCGAGGATGCCTTCGACGACGGCGTCGGGGCCGCCTTCGCGGTCGGTCGCGCGGCGCGTCTCGTACAGCAGCTCCGTGCCGGAGCCTCCGGATCCGATGAGGGCTGCCTTGATCCGGGTGCCGCCCACGTCGAGGGCGATGACGTACTGCGATTTCGGAGGGGTGAGGCTCACGGGATCAGTGTCGCCCGAAATACAGCAACAGGTCTAGTCCACTCGCGAGATCTCTCGGGTTTTTCGCAGGTGGCGCGCACCGCGGAGTGCCCTGGGACGGGACGGAAATGTGCTGTGTCCGATGACTTGGGGGCATGCATGGGGTGAACCGGGTCAAACAAGGGGCGACTGTTGCGAAAGTGATATGGGCAGTGGCGTAGACCTTAGACGGCAAGTCGGTGGAGACTCCTGTCTCGTACGCGTCTGGTCCAGACCGGATGCGGGTGCCAGAGCCGTGACTTGATGCCGATTCAGTTGGGTTGAGGGGTAATTGCTGTGGAGCGTCGGAGGTTTCTGAGCCTGGCAGTTGCGACCGGCGCGGTGGGCGGCAGCGCACTCACGGCTGCGGGGTGCGGCGTCGAAGTGAGCGCCCAGAACGTCACTCTCAGGATGGTCGCGGCGGACTACGGCGATCCCCGCCGGGGGAACGGCTCGCAGGGTTACTGGGACGCGCTCGTCCGCGAGTTCAACCAGAAGCACCCCAGCATCGGCGTCGACGTCGTCGTCCACAGCTGGAAGGACGTGGACAAGACGGTGGCCCAGATGGTCGAGACGGGGCGTGCACCGGACATCGCCCAGATCGGCTCCTACGCCGACTTCGCCGCCCAGGGCAAGCTCTACAGCGCCGACGAACTGCTCTCCATACCCGTACAGGCCGATTTCCTCCCCACGTTGGCGGATGCCGGGAAGGTGAGACGGGTGCAGTACGGCATGCCGTTCGCCGCCAGCACCCGGCTGCTGTTCTACAACAAGACCCTCTTCCGCAAGGCCGGTCTCGACCCCGAGGCCCCGCCGGAGAACTGGAAGCAACTGGCGCGCGCGGCAGCCCGGTTGAAGGCGGCGGGCGTCAAGATTCCGTACGGTCTGCCGCTCGGACCCGAAGAGGCGCCGGCGGAGGCGCTGATGTGGCTCCTCAGCGGTGGCGGGGCGTACACCGACAAGGCCGGCAACTACACCGTCGACGCTCCCGCGAACATCAAGACCTTCAACTGGCTGCGGGAGAACCTCGTCAGCAGGAAGCTGACCAACGATTCTCCCGGCAGCACCGACCGTCAGGACCTCTTCGACGCCTTCGTACGCGGCGACGTCGGCATGCTCAACGGCCATCCCACGCTCATGAAGGAGGCCGCCAAGCGCGAGGTGAAGTACGGCACCGCGGTGCTGCCGGGTGCCGAGGGCCCGTCGGCGGGCACCCTGGGCGTCGCGGACTGGATCATGGCTTTCAAGCAGAACGGCAGACGCGAACAGGCGGGCATCTTCCTCGACTTCGTCTTCAACGAGAAGAACCACTACACCTTCGCCGACCGCTACGACCTCCTCCCGGTGACCACCGCCGCGAACGAGCGGATGCGCGGCGCCCCCGAGCACAAGGCGCTGCGGGAATTCCAGGACCAGCTCTCCAGCGCCGAGTTCTACCCGGTGGGCAAGGTCTCCTGGTCGCGGGTGAGCGCGGAACTGAAGGAATCCATCGGGAACGTGGCCGCCCGTAACGCCGACCCGGCGGACGTGCTCGGCGGAATCCAGCGGAAGGCGGAGGCCCTGGAGTCGGCGGCGAAGGCGCAGTGAGCGTGCGGTGAGCAGCGCACATCGGCGTTAAGTTGGACGGATGAGCGAGGACGAGGGGCAAGCGGGGCGGAACGCCGAGGGGCAGCACCCCGAGGGGCAGCACCCCGAGGGTCAGCCCTCCGCGGGCCGGCACCCCGCGGGTCAGCAAGCCGAGGTGCCGCCCGGTCTCTCCGAGCGCGATGTCGCCGTACTCGCCGTCGAACGCCGCAGCTGGTACGGCCCCGGCGTGAAGGAGCGCGCCATACGCGAGCAGCTGGACATGTCGCCGACGCGCTACTACCAGCTCCTCAACGCACTCCTGGACGACCCGCACGCCCTCGCCCACGACCCGGTGACGGTCAACCGCCTGCGCCGCCGCCGTGAGGCTCAGCGAGCCCGGCGGTGAGCCACCCCCTCGGCCGGTGCGTCCCCCGATAGGCTCGCGGCATGGCAGCCGTACCCACCCCCCGTACCGCCGCAGGGCGTGAAGGGCTCGCCGCGATCGTCGGGGAGCCCCAACGCGCCGTCGTCGCCCTCGACTTCGACGGCACGCTCGCGCCCATCGTCGCCGACCCGGACGAGGCCCGCGCACATCCCGGCGCCGTACCCGCGCTGTCCCGCCTCGCACCGCGTCTCCGCGCCGTGGCTGTGATCACCGGGCGCCCGGCCGACGCGGCAGTCCGCTACGCGGGCCTCGACGGAGCGGCAGGGCTTGAGCATCTCACCGTGCTGGGTGCCTACGGCGCGGAGCGCTGGGACGCCGCCAGCGGCTCCCTCAACGCCGCGCCCCCGCCGCCCGGAGTGGAGGCGGTACGGGCGGAACTCCCCGCCCTTCTCAGCGAGTTGGAAGCACCTCCCGGTACGTGGACCGAGGACAAGGGGCGGGCGCTCGCGGTGCACACACGGCGTACGGACGATCCCGCCGCCGCTTTCACGCTGCTGCGCGCCCCGCTCTTCGCGCTGGCGGAGCGGCACGGCCTGATGGTCGAACCCGGCCGCATGGTCCTGGAGTTGCGCGCACCGGGCGCCGACAAGGGAGCGGCGCTGGAGGAGTACGTACGCGAAGTCGGCGCCGGAGCCGTGCTGTACGGAGGCGACGACCTGGGAGACCTGGCTGCGTTCGCCGCCGTCGAGAAGCTGCGCGGCGAGGGCGTGCCCGGTCTGCTGGTGTGCAGCGGCGGCGGCGACACCGGCGAGCGTGTTCCCGAGATCGCCGATCGCGCGGACGTCGAGGTGGACGGCCCGTCCGGAGTCGTCCAACTGCTCGACGCGCTGGCCGACATGCTCGCCGGGTCACGCCCCTGACCACGCCCGGGACGCGTTGCTCGGAGCGCCACAGGGCGTGTCGGCGCGCGCCTCCCTCAGAGTGCGTGCAGCTGGTCCAGGAACCAGCGCGTCGGAGGCAGCGCCGTCGC
>DATMEI010000475.1:0-2018 GCA_035556995.1 Streptomyces sp. | reverse complement strand
TACGATCCGAGTCCCCGTGCACGTCGTCGAGTTGATCAACCGGGTCGTACGAGTCCAGCGCCGGCTGCTGCAGGAGCGCGGATACGAACCGGCACCCGACGAGGTCGCCGCCCATCTCGATCTCACCGGGGAGCGGGTCAGCGAGGTGCTGCGCCTCGCGCAGGAGCCGGTTTCGCTGCACGCGCCCGTCGGTGACGAGGACGACGTCAATCTCGGCGACCTCATAGAGGACGGCGACGCGCCCTCACCTGTCGAGTCGGCCGCCTTCCTCCTGCTGCGCGAGCATCTGGAGGCCGTCCTCTCCACCCTCGGCGAGCGCGAACGCAAGGTCGTGCAGCTGCGTTACGGGCTCGCCGACGGCCGTCCCCGCACCCTGGAGGAGATCGGCCGCCTCTTCGGCGTGACGCGCGAACGCATCCGGCAGATCGAGTCCAAGACCCTCAGCAAGCTCCGCGACCACGCCTTCGCAGACCAGCTCCGCGGCTATCTCGACTGACCGGCTGCTTCGGCTGCGGCTGCTTCCCCCGCCCGGCTGACAACCGGACTCCGACCGCCCGACGTCCCGGCCGCCGCCGAACGGGCCGCAGGCTGCCGGGACTTCGGTCCAGCTGGCCGGCCCGGGTGTGCCGTGTTCGCTCAGGCCGCTGCCAACGGCCGTGCGGACACCGGGAAAACGAGTTGCGGCCGCCGAGACGAGTGCCCATAGTCCGTGGGTGATCCACGGACCGGGGGCGGCACCAGCCGGGGAACCTCCCTCACGCAGACGCTTCACTCCGCGTACGCCCGCGTGGGCCGGACGAAACTACACGCTGCTGACCACCGCTGCCGTCGTCGCGGGTCTGGGAAGTTCAGGATCCCTGATCGCGGCGGCGTTCGCCGTCCTGGAGGCGGGCGGCGACGGAACCGACGTCGGTCTGGTCGCCGCCTCCCGCACTGTTCCGCTGGTCCTCTTCCTGCTCGTCGGCGGCGCCGTCGCCGACCGGCTGCCCCGGCATCGCGTCATGGTCGCGGCGAACGCCCTCAACTGCCTTTCGCAGGGCGCCTTCGCCGTCCTGGTGATCTCCGGGCACGCCCAGTTGTGGCACATGGCGGTCCTCTCGGCGCTCGGAGGCACCGGACAGGCGTTCTTCGGCCCCGCCGCCGAGGGCATGGTGATGGCCACCGTCGGCGGCGAGCAGTCGGGACGCGCCTTCGCGGTCTTCCGCATCGGTATGAACGGCGCGAACATCGGCGGCGCCGCACTGGGCGGCGCACTGGTCGCCGCCGTCGGACCGGGCTGGGTGCTCGCCGTGGACGCGGCCGCGTTCGCCGTGGCCGGCGCCCTGCGGGGCCTTCTCGACGTGAGCGGCATACCCGAACGAGCAGCCGGCGCCGGGCTCTTCGCCGACCTGCGCGACGGCTGGCGGGAGGTGGCCGGCCGACCCTGGCTGTGGTCGGTGGTCGTGCAGTTCGCCGTGGTCAACGCGGTGGTCGCGGCTGCCGAGGCGGTGTACGGACCGCAGGTCGCCGAGGAGCATCTGGGCGGCGCCGGGCCCTGGGGTGCGGCGCTCGCGGCATTCGGTGCGGGCACGCTGGGCGGCGCGCTGCTGATGACCCGCTGGCAGCCGCGCCGCATCCTGCTCGCGGGCGCGCTGTGCGTCTTTCCGCTGGCGCTCCCCTCCGCGGCGCTTGCCGTGCCGTTGACGGCGGGCCCCCTGACCGCGGTGATGTTCTTCAGCGGGCTCGCCGTCGAGGTCTTCGCGGTGACCTGGATGATGGCGCTGCACCAGGAGGTGCCGGAGGAGAAGTTCTCCCGCGTCGCCGCCTACGACTGGCTCGGTTCCGTCGCCATGGTCCCGGTCGCCACGGCACTCGCCGGTCCCGCCGAGGACCTCGTCGGACGGCCGAGCGCACTGTGGGGCTGCTCGGCGCTGGTCGTGCTGCTCACGGCCGCGGTGCTGTGCGTGCCCGGCGTACGGAATCTGGAGCGCCGGACC
This sequence comes from Streptomyces sp., assembly GCA_035556995.1. Taxonomy (GTDB): domain Bacteria; phylum Actinomycetota; class Actinomycetes; order Streptomycetales; family Streptomycetaceae; genus Streptomyces. Next base: position 42 of record DATMEI010000475.1, on the reverse strand, counting down.
ACCGCCGTACCGACCGTGGGTCAGCCGATGCTGAAGGACCCT
>DATMEI010000474.1:0-3665 GCA_035556995.1 Streptomyces sp. | reverse complement strand
GGAGCGTCTCGGTGCGGCAGGCCTCATGTCCGATGACCGTCGCTCCCGGTCTGAAGAGGGCGTTGCCGTAGGTGTGGTCACCGTGGTGGTGCGTATTGACGACCGTCGTAGGTGAGCTCGCGCCGCTCGCGAGCAGCGACTCGCGCAGCCGTCGCGCGCGCAGCTCGGTCGCGGCGGTGTCCACCAGCAGCGTCGAGACGCCGTCGCTCACCCAGCCCGCGTTGTTGAGGCACCAGCCCCCGTCCGGCTGGATGTAGGCGTGCACTCCCTCCGCCACCTTCTCGGCGCACGGCTCCCCGGACGACGGGACACTCTCACGCGCTTCCCCCGCTGACGCCGGCACCATCCGTGGCTCTCTCCCTCATCTTCCTTGCCGGCGAAGGGTTTCCGGCTGTGATGACGCCAAGCGTGTCAGTACCCGGGTGCCCGCGGCTACGGCGTCGGTCCCGCCAGTGCCGTCAGTGCCTCATCCGTGATCTCCTGCGGGGTTCCGCCGACGGGAACCGCGGCGCCCCGCTCGTCCTCCTCCAGCGGCTCCAGCGTCGCGAACTGCGACTGCAGCAGCGAACGCGGCATGAAGTGGCCCTTGCGCGCGGCCAGTCGCTGCGCGATGAGCTCCTCGGAGCCTTCGAGATGGACGAAGAACAGCTGCGCGCCGCTCTCCCGACGAAGCCTGTCGCGGTAGCTGCGGCGAAGCGCCGAGCAGCTGACGGCGCCGCCCTGCACGGCGTTCTCCGACAGCCACGCCGCGATCGCGTCCAGCCAGGGACGCCGGTCGTCGTCGTTCAGCGGCGTGCCGGCCGACATCTTCTGGACGTTCTCCGGCGGGTGGAAGTCGTCGGCCTCCGCGTACGGCACACCCAGCCGCTCGGCGAGCAGCACGCCCACCGTGGACTTGCCCGAGCCCGAGACGCCCATCACCACAACCAGAGGAGCCGGTATCGCCCGTCGCCCGCGTTCCTCGCTCACCACAGCAGCACCACTCCCACCATCGCCATAGCCAGTGTGCACAGCGCTGCGGCCTGCACCACCCCCGCCCCCATGGCCGTTGGACGCTCCGGGGCCATGGCGGTGATGCGCCGGTGCGCCAGCGCCAGGAACGCGAGCCACGCCAGTACGCCCAAGGCCGCCGCGGCGGCCTCGGTGGCGGACGCGCCGCCGCTCCCGTAGAGCGCTTCCCGCACGCCCAGTGCGACCGCCACGGCGAACGTCAGCGTGGTGCGCCGCCAGGCGAAGCGGGTGCGTTCGGGCTGCGCGGCCGGGTCTCTCGTGTGCGGTGTGCTCCCGCCGCTCAACTTGCGGCTCCCAGCGCGACGGCGACGAGCACGAGGATCGCCGCCACGCCGGTCGCCGTCGCCAGCAGCACCGGGAAGCGCGACACGGGCAGATCCTCACCACGCCGCATGGCACGCTCGCAGCGCATCCAGTGGTTGACCGCGCGGAACGCGCACAGTGCCGCGCACGCCAGTACGGCCACCGAGATCGAGGTGCGTACGGACCAGCGCAGCCCCGTCAGGAACTGGTCCACCGCGATGCCGCCCGCGACGAGCGCCAGCGCGGTACGGATCCACGCAAGAAAGGTGCGCTCGTTGGCGAGCGAGAAGCGGTAGTCGGGCGTGGAGCCCTCCGCTCGCAGGTGCTGCGGGGCGAACCACAGCCGGAGCGTCTCGCGTAGCCGGTCGATCATGCCTACGAGCCTACGGCCCCGCGACCGGGGCCCTGCCTCCCTGCCCGATGGGCGTCGTCGGGCGTCACCCCTGGTGGCGGCCGTACCTCTGTGTGTCCCGGACTCACGACGGCCCGGCCGCCCCGTGCCAGGCCCGCAGCCGCCGGTGGCACTCCAGCCCGTCCGGTACGACGTCCCACTCCGGCAGCCGCCGCTCCAGCTCGTCCGGATCGAGGAAGTCCCACCAGCCGACCTCCTCGGGCTGCGGCCGTACGGGCAGGGCGCACTCCAGCTCGTAGACGCGCACGAACCAGCTGTGCTCCGGCGTCTCGAAGAGGAACGTGAAGCGCGGTTCGGGCTGAGGCAGCCCGCGTACGCCCAGTTCCTCTTCCGCTTCGCGCAGTGCCCCGGCGTCGTAGCTCTCGCCGGCGCCGACGACGCCGCCGACCACCACGTCGTACATCGAGGGGAAGACCAGCTTCCCGGGTGTGCGGCGGTGCACGAAGATCCGCCCCTGCGGATCGCTCACCCGGACCGCGGTGCAGCGGTGCCTCAGCCGCCGTGCGGTGGCCTCGCCGCGCGGGGCCTGCCCGGTCACTTTGTCGTCGGCGTCCACGATGTCCAGCAATTCGTCCGCCGAACGCGGCTGTTGTGTCATCGGATCTCCCACATGGGACCCATCCCACCATCCGCCGTGGGGTGCCGCGCACGCCAACAGGGGGTTACTCTCCGCTCACGAGATCTTCCGGGTGAACGTCCGGGCGCGGAACCGGGTGTGGAACAGGTGGGACGCAATGGCGCACGACGCCGATGTCATCGTGATCGGAGCGGGCCTCGCCGGGCTCGCGGCCACTGCCGAACTGGCCGACGCCGGACGCAAGGTGCTCCTCCTCGACCAGGAACCGGAACAGTCTCTGGGCGGCCAGGCCCACTGGTCCTTCGGCGGTCTCTTCTTCGTCGACTCACCGGAGCAGCGCCGCCTGCGCATCCGTGACAGCCGCGAACTGGCCTGGCAGGACTGGCTGGGCACGGCGGGCTTCGACCGCGACGAGGACCACTGGCCGCGGCGCTGGGCGGAGGCGTACGTCGACTTCGCCGCCGGCGAGAAGCGTGCATGGCTGCGGCAGCAGGGGCTGAAGATCTTCCCCGTCGTCGGCTGGGCGGAGCGCGGCGGCTACGGCGCGAACGGTCACGGCAACTCGGTGCCCCGCTTCCACATCACCTGGGGCACGGGGCCCGGTCTCGTCGAGCCCTTCGAGCGGCGCGTACGGGCCGGGGTCGAGCGCGGCGACGTCGAACTGCGCTTCCGGCACCGCGTCACCGGGCTCTCACGCAGCGCCGGCAGCGTCGACACCGTCAGCGGCGAGGTCCTTCAGCCCAGCGACGCGGAACGCGGCACGGCAAGCAGCCGCGACGTCGCGGAGCCCTTCGAACTGAGCGCACAGGCCGTGATCGTCACCTCCGGCGGCATCGGCGGCAACCACGATCTCGTACGCGCCAACTGGCCGCAGCGGCTGGGCACTCCGCCCGAGCGCATGCTCTCCGGAGTGCCCGCGCACGTCGACGGGCTGATGCTGGGGGTCACCGAGCGGGCAGGCGGGCGCATCATCAACCGCGACCGGATGTGGCACTACACAGAGGGCATCGAGAACTGGAACCCCATCTGGGACCTGCACGGCATCCGCATCCTGCCCGGACCGTCCTCGCTGTGGCTCGACGCCACCGGCAAGCGGCTGCCCGTACCGCTCTATCCCGGCTTCGACACCCTCGGCACGCTCGACCACATCATGCACACGGGGCACGGCTACACGTGGTTCGTGCTCAGCCAGAAGATCATCGAGAAGGAGTTCACGCTCTCCGGGTCCGAGCAGAACCCCGACCTGACGGGGAAGGACGTGCGGGGCGTGCTCGGGCGGGCGGGCGGTGGCGCGCCCGGGCCGGTGCAGGCGTTCATGGACAACGGAGCGGACTTCGTCATCGAGCGTGAACTCGGCCCGCT
>DATMEI010000473.1:0-5457 GCA_035556995.1 Streptomyces sp. | reverse complement strand
CGCGGTGGCGGAACACGCGGTACGGGAGCACCGCGCAGTCGTGGAGGAGTCGGCGCAGGTGCATCACGCCCTCGCGGAGCACGGCGCCCAGGCCATGGCGACCGGCCAGCTGCTGTGGGTCTCCTTCGAGACGGGCAACGCCGTCTTCGTCAACGCCGGACACGTGTGGCCTCTGCTCCTTCGCGAGGGGGAGGTCGAGGAGATCACCCCGATCGTCGACCTGCCCTTCGGGGTCGACCCGCAGCACGGCTACCACGTCCAGAGCCTCGACCTGCGCCCCGGCGACCGTCTCGTTCTGATCACCGACGGGATGCTGGAACCGAACGGCAACCACCGGGCACTGCGTGACCTGATCCGGGAGACCGGCAACCAGCACCCGCGTGACGCCGTGCGTACCTTCACGAGATCGGTTCTGGAGGCCACCGACCACGATCCACGTGACGACGCCACCGTGCTGTGCCTGGAGTGGTCCGGGTCTGCGTGGGCCGACCTGCCGTGAACGACCGTCTCGTCTGAACGACCGGGCGACGGGAGGGTCGCGGCAGCGTGACGGCCGCGGGCAGGCTGGTGGACGGAGTCGTCAAGTCGACTGCACTGAGCGATTTTTGTGATCAATGCGCCCTGTGGCACTGTGGGTTCCGGCCAACCCTCAAGGAATGCCAATCAACTTGGGCATTCCGTCGCGCAAGGAGTGCACGTTGCTCACCGTCGGTGACAAGTTCCCCGAGTTCGATCTGACTGCCTGTGTCTCGCTGGAGAAGGGCAAGGAGTTCGAGCAGATCAACCACAAGACCCATGAGGGCAAATGGAAAGTGCTGTTCTTCTGGCCCAAGGACTTCACCTTCGTGTGCCCGACCGAAATCGCCGCGTTCGGCAAGCTGGAAGAGGAGTTCGCCGACCGCGACGCTCAGATCCTCGGCGTCTCCGGTGACTCGGAGTTCGTACACCACGCCTGGCGGAAGGACCACGACGACCTGCGCGACCTGCCCTTCCCGATGCTCGCCGACTCCAAGCACGAGCTGATGCAGGACTGCGGCGTCGAGGGCGAGGACGGCTTCGCGCAGCGCGCCGTCTTCATCGTGGACCAGAACAACGAGGTCCAGTTCACCATGGTCACAGCCGGTTCCGTCGGCCGTAATCCCAAGGAGGTCCTGCGGGTTCTCGACGCCCTGCAGACCGACGAGTTGTGCCCCTGCAACTGGACGCAGGGCGAGGAGACCCTCGACCCGGCCCAGCTGCTGGCAGGGGTGTGAACGTCCATGGCACTCGACGACCTGAAGTCGGCCCTTCCCGGCTACGCCAAGGACCTCAAGCTCAACCTCAGCTCCGTCATAGGCAATTCGCAGCTTCCGCAGCAGCAGCTGTGGGGCACCGTACTGGCCTGTGCCATCGCCTCCCGGTCCGGTATCGCGCTGCGTGCCCTGGAGCCCGAGGCGAAGGAGAACCTCAGCCCTGAGGCGTACGAGGCGGCCAAGTCCGCTGCCGCCGTCATGGCGATGAACAACGTCTTCTACCGCACCCGGCACCTGCTCTCGGACCCTGAGTACGGGACGCTGCGCGCCGGCCTGCGGATGAACATCATCGGCAACCCCGGTGTGGAGAAAGCCGACTTCGAGCTGTGGTCCCTCGCCGTCTCCGCGCTCAACGGCTGCGGACAGTGCCTCGATTCGCACGAGCAGGTGCTGCGCAGGGCGGGCGTCGACCGCGAGACGGTCCAGGAGGCGTTCAAGATCGCCGCCGTCGTCCAGGCTGTCGGCACGACTCTGGAGGCCGAGGCCCAGCTGGCCCTCTGACCGGCGGTGCGGTCGGGCGGCCGGCGCGCCGCCGTCGTGCAGGAGGGCCCGTGGGATTCGCCGTCTCGCGGGCCCTCTCGTCTGCCGTCCGCCGTCCGCCGGTCTGTGAGCCCGGCTCCGCGGTACGACCGAAGTCGCGCGCCGACGGCCCGGTTGTCGTCCGAAAGTCTCGAACCGTTCCCGCGGCCTGCCGGAACCGGCAGGCCGGGCAGTACATTCCGGACCGTGCGCCGTACCGCAGGCGACTGGATCGCCGACCTCAGCCTCTTCCTGTTCGCAGCATGCTTCGCCGTGCTGACGGCCGACGCGGTGCTGGCCGGCGAGCACCTCTCGCCCGGCGTGCTCCTCGCGGACCAGGCCGTCGGCGCGCTGGCCTGCGCGGCCCTGTTCCTGCGGCGTCGCTGGCCCGTGCAGCTCGCAGTGGTGCTGCTGATGGCCGGGGTCTCCTCGCACTTCGTGACGGGGGCGACGATCGTCGCCGTGTTCACGGTCGCCGCCGGCCGCTCGCTCCGTACCACGGCCTGGGTCGCCGGACTCGCCTTCTCTCCCATGCCGTTCTTCCTCGCCGACGGGCCCGACCTGGAGGACCCGGCGACCGGCTCGGGCCTCACCTACTTCGCCCTGCTGACAGGGTCCTTCGGCTGGGGACTGTTCGTACGGTCGCGGCGGCAGCTTGTGGAGTCCCTGCGGGAGAGGGCAGACCGGGCGCACGAGGAGGCACGCCGGCAGGCCAGGGAGGACATCGCGCGGGAGATGCACGACGTGCTCGCACACCGGCTGTCGTTGCTGAGCGTGCACGCGGGGGCGCTGCGCTTCAACCCGGGCGCACCCGAGGAGGAGATCCAGCGCACCGCCGGGGTGATCAGGGACAGCGCCCACGAGGCGCTGGAGGACCTGCGGGAGATCATCGGCGTTCTGCGCACGCCTTCCGCTGACGGGGCGCGTCCGCAGCCGGTGCTCGGGGATCTCGCGATGCTGGTCGAGGAGTCCCGTACGGCAGGCATGGACGTCACGCTTGATGCGGAGATCGCCGCCGAGGAAGCCGGCAGCGCGGGGGGTGCGCAGGGCGCGGACGCCACGGACGCCACGGCCGGCGAGGGTTCGGCCGCCCCCGCTGTCGTGGGCCGCACGGCCTACCGCATCGTTCAGGAGGGGCTGACGAACGCCCGTAAGCACGCACCGGATTCGCAAGTGGCGGTCTCGGTCTCGGGCGGCCCGGGGGAGGGGCTGACCGTGCTGCTGCGCAACCCCGTTCCGGCCGAACAGCAGTCCGTCGTACGGGAGTTCGCGCCCCTTGACGAAGACCCGCCGGATTCGGCCATTCCCGGCGCCGGGCAGGGCCTGATCGGGCTCGCCGAGCGTGCGAAACTCGTCGGCGGTCAGCTGGAATACGGCCGGTTCGGCACTGAATTCCGTGTGCGTGCTTGGCTACCGTGGGCGGCCGGCCGCGGCGTTCCGGCGGCTGCCGCTACGGCGCTCGACCCCAGCTCGTGAGGCTCGCGAGGCTTTGAGGCTCATGAGCGGGGCAGGCCGCCGACCTCCCCGACGAACAACCGGATTCCGAGGCCCCCTTGGTGAACGCACCTTCCGTCATTCGTGTACTGCTCGTCGACGACGACCCTCTCGTACGTGCCGGGCTGCGGCTGATGTTCGGCGGTGCTCCCGACGTCGAAGTCGTCGGTGAGGCGGCCGACGGCAGTCAGGTGCTGCCGCTCGTCGACGCACACTCGCCCGACGTCGTACTGATGGACATCCGGATGCCGGTGATGGACGGGCTGGAGGCGACGGAGGCGCTGCGTAGACGTGAACAGCCCCCCGAAGTGATCGCGTTGACCACTTTCCACACGGACGCGCACGTCCTGCGGGCACTGCGCGCGGGCGCCGCCGGCTACGTACTGAAGGACACCGCGCCCGAAGAGATCGTGCAGGCCGTGAGGAAGGTGACCGCGGGGGAGCCCGTGCTGTCCCCGGACGTCACACGGCAGTTGATCGCTCAGCTCTCCGGCGGAGCGGACCGGGACACGCGGGCGATCTGGGCACGCGAGCAGCTCGGCGCCCTGGGTGAGCGCGAGCGTGAGGTCGCCGTCGCGGTCGGCAGGGGCAGTTCCAACGCCGAGATCGCAGCCGGTCTGTACATGAGTGTGCCCACGGTCAAGACACATGTGTCGCGCATCCTGACCAAGCTGAAGCTCAACAACCGTGTGCAGATCGCCCTGTTGGCGAACGACGCGGGTACGGGCGGCGCGGAGGGCACGGGCGGCCCGGAGCAGCAGCCCGGCTGAGCCGAGTGGTACTCACGGCAGAGGCGGCCCCCGCTCAAGGGGCCGCCTCACAGACGGTACGAAGGCCGGAAGCCGGAGCCGGAAGCCGGAATCCCGTTCAGGGGATCGGCAGTTCGAACCACACCACCTTGCCCGTCGACAGCCGTGTGGCACCCCAGCGCCGCGCCAGCCGGTTCACGAGATACAGCCCGCGGCCACCCTCGTCCGTGGCCCGCGCCTGCCGCAGCCGGGGCAGCTGCGGCACGTCGTCGCCGACCTCGCAGCGCAGCGTGTCCGTGCGCAACAGCCGCAGGGTGATGGGGCGTTCGGCGTACCGCACCGCATTCGTGACGACTTCGCTGACGAGCAGCTCGACCGAGTCGGACAGCTCCTCCAGGCCCCAGCGCGACAGTGCGCGCCGCGCAAGCCTGCGTGCCTGCCCGGCGGTCTGTGCACGCGGGTCCAGGAACCAGTAGGCGACGTCGCTCGGCGCGATCCCGTCGAACCGGGCGGCGAGCAGGGCGATGTCGTCGTCGCGGTCGCCCGGACCCAGGATGTCCAGCACCTCGTCGCACAGCGGTTCCAGCGGCGCCGAAGCGTCCGGCCGTGTCAGCCGCGCCGTCGCAGTGAGCTTCTCGCGGAGATGCTCGATGCCCGTCCACACGTCACGCTGGCGCGATTCGACCAGCCCGTCGGTGTAGAGAAGCAGCGTCGCACCCGCGGGCGCGTCCAGTTCCACTGCCTCGAAGTCGACACCGCCGACGCCGATCGGCGCGCCCGCTGGTATCCGCAGCACCTCGGCCCGGCCGTCACGGTGCAGCAGTACGGGCGGCGGATGCCCGGCGTTGGCGATGACGATGCGGTGGGCGACCGGGTCGTAGACCGCGTACAGACACGTCGCCATGCGGTCGCTGCCGAGCCGCTGCGCCTGTTCGTCCAGGTGGTGCAGCACCTCCTGCGGCGGCAGGTCGAGGCCGGCCAGCGTCTGTGCCGTCGTGCGCAGCTGACCCATGATCGCCGCCGATGTCATGGAGTGGCCCATCACATCGCCCACGACGAGGGCGACCCGGCTGCCGGGCAGCGGGATCGCGTCGTACCAGTCGCCGCCGACGCGCGCGGTCTCGGCGGCGGGCAGGTAGCGGCTGGCGAGATGGCAGCCGGTCGGCTGCGGCAGCTCGTCGGGCAGCATCGTGCGCTGCAGCTCGTCGGCGATGTACGCCTCACGCCCGTAGAGCACCGCCTTGTCCACGCCCAGCGCGGTGTGCGTGGCGAGTTGTGCCGCGATCAGCAGATCGTCGGGTTCGAAGGCGGGACGTTCGGGCCTGCGCAGGAAGACTGCGGCCCCTATGACCCTTCGGCGTCCCCGCAGCGGTGCGAGTATCGCGCGGTGCCCGGACGGTACG
>DATMEI010000472.1:0-8423 GCA_035556995.1 Streptomyces sp. | reverse complement strand
CGCTCGGGAAGAAAGAACAGCGCGACCAGGAGGCCCGCGAGAAGCAGGCTGCCGAGCACGAACCAGCCGGTTGGTACGCCCAGCCCTCCCTGCGCGGGGGCGGCGGGGGCGCCGTTGGGGCTCGGGGAGTACGCAACCGCTGTGGAAGAGCCCGGCGAGTGACGCAGCGTCCCCTGCGTCGGCTCCTGCCTCGTCGGAGGCAGCACGGGCGGTCCGACGACGCCGGGCGAGCCTGACGGGACGGTGGCAACGGGCCGAGACGCGGGCTGAGTCGGAGCTGAGTGGACATCGACGACCGGGTCCACCGTCGTGGGCGTCCGGCGGCAGAGCTGGATGACCTCCGCGGGGGTGGGCCGCCGCTGAGGGTCCTTCCCCAGGCAGCGGGCGGCGATGCTGCGGACGGGCTCAGGGCAGTCATCGAGGTCGGGATCCTGTTCGAGGATCCGGTAGGTGACGCTGTGGGCGCTGCCGCCGCCGAAGGCGAGCCGTCCAGTGGCGGCGAAGTGCGCGACGAGTCCAAGGGCGAAGATGTCGACGGCTTCGGTGAGGGCCTGCCCTCTGATGTATTCGGGCGCCATGTACGCGGGCGTTCCCGCGCGCATCCCCGTACCGGTCACCGACGTGACGTCCGCGGCGCGTGCGATACCGAAGTCGATGACCTTGGGTCCCTCAGCGGTGAGGATGATGTTGGAGGGCTTGAGGTCGCGGTGGATCACGCCGGCGGCGTGGATGGACTGCAGGGCTTCGGCCACCCTGGCGATCAGCCCCAGTGCCGCATCGACCGGCAGCGGGCCTCCCCCTGGACCTTGTCCGGGGGGACCCCCATCGTCCACAGCGTCCTGAAGGGACGGCCCGGGAACGTAGGCCGTGGCCAGCCAGGGCTCGTCGGCCTGCAGGTCCGCATCGACGACGGGCACGGTGTAGAGCCCCTGGACCCGCCTGGCCGCGGCCACCTCCTGCTCGAAACGCTTGCGGAACGAGCGGTCGCCCGCGTACTCGCGGTGCACGAGCTTGACCGCCACCTCGCTGCCGGCCGGCGTGTGCCCCAGATAGACGCGGCCCATCCCGCCGGCGCCAAGGACCGCCTCCAGCCGATAGGGACCGACCTCGGCCGGATCGCCGGACCCGAGCGGCTGATGCGGCGGCGGAGTGGTCGGCCAGCCGGGACGCTGTCCCCCGCCGACAGGCGGAACCGCGGAGGCGCCACGGCCCAGTTGAGACATGCCGACTCTCCCCCTGTTCGCCTGCGTCCACACCGCGCCGTCCGCCGCCTGATGCGGTAGGGCCGCCCGGCGATCCCGACGACGGCCCACCCCGGCTACCAGGTCCAGGCTTCGCAGGGGTCCGAGCGAGCCACAGAGTAGACGACCCCGTCACCCGTGAACAGATCTCCCAGGGGCGCCGGAGGATCGCGGGACCGTCGGTCTCCACCCCCTCCGGAACAGCCCAACTCGACCTGTCACGCCGCATGTTGACGCGAACGAGCGCGTCGCCAGGTCTCAGGCCCTCCTGGGGGAGGCGATTCCGCTTCGGCGGCTGCGATCCGGCCTACGCGTCGAGTCGCCGGACGAGACAGCCCAACTCACCCGCGTCCACTGGCAGAAGGCCGCGGCCGGACTCGGCATCTGGGGGCTGTGGCCGGGAAGGGGGCGGGCCGAACCCGCTCCCCGCGTCGGCGACTTCGACGCGGAGCGTGGCCGGCAGGAGCAGGCCCGATCACACTGCTGGAGACGACTCACCCCGTCCACATCCGGGACTCCAAGGACACCGGCGGCCCCGTGCTCAACATGCCCCGCACCGGCTGGGCGGCGTTCCTCCAGTACGCCACCGCAGGCTGAACCGCAAGCGCTATCTTCGCGGCTCGCATGATGGCAGGGTCCTCACCAGGAGGAACGAGGACCCCGAGATCGGAGCAGCCGCCATGCACGACGACCGCAGCATCGTTGAGGACCGCCTGCGCCGTGTCCTGAGCGAACGCATCAGGCCCGCCGTATACAGCACCCCTGTCCCCCTGACGGTCGAGCGGTGGGACGCCCCCGGCGAGCCCGTGCCCGTGGCGGAGGGACTGGCCGCGGCGTACGAACCCGCAAAGGCCGGCCAGCGGTGGGGTCCTGCTTGGGGGACCACGTGGTTCCGGGTGACAGGGCGCGTACCGCAGGAGTGGCACGGCCGTACCGTCGAGGCCGTTCTGGATCTGGGTTTCGACCGGAACATGCCGGGCTTCCAGTGCGAGGGACTGATCTACCGGGCGGACGGGGAGGCCGTCAAGGCGCTCAATCCGCGCAACGACTGGGTGCGTATCGCCGACGCCGCGGCCGGCGACGAGGAGGTCGAGCTGTTCGTCGAGGCCGCTGCGAACCCCATCGTCAACACGCCCCAGACGCCGACCTATCAGGGCGACAGGCTCACCTCCAGCGACCGCCCGCTCTACCGGCTCCGGCGGATGGATCTCGCCGTCTTCGAGACCGCGGTGTGGGAGCTGGTGCAGGACCTGGAAGTGACCGGGTCGCTGATGCGCGAGCTGCCGCTGGAGGACGCGCGGCGCTGGGAGTTGCTGCGCGCGATCGAGGACGCACTCGACGCCCTCGACCTTCATGACATCGTTAGCACCGCATCCGCCGCCCGCACCGCGCTCAGCGGTGTGCTGTCCACGCCGGCACGTCCCTCGGCGCACCGCATCAGCGCCGTCGGCCACGCGCACATCGACTCGGCGTGGCTCTGGCCGGTGCGCGAGACCGTACGCAAGGTCGCCCGTACGGCGTCGAACATGGTCAACCTCATGGACGACCACCCCGAGTTCATCTTCGCCATGTCCTCCGCCCAGCAGCTGGCCTGGATCAAGGAGCACCGGCCGGAGGTCTATTCGAAGGTGAAGAAGAAGGTCGCGGACGGCCAGTTCGTGCCCGTGGGCGGGATGTGGGTCGAGTCGGACACGAACATGGTCGGCGGTGAGGCCATGGTCCGGCAGTTCACGTACGGGAAGCGGTTCTTCCTCGACGAGTTCGGTGTGGACACGAAGGAGGTGTGGCTGCCGGACTCCTTCGGTTACACGGCGGCGATGCCGCAGATCGTGAAGCTGGCGGGAGCGAAGTGGTTCCTGACGCAGAAGATCTCCTGGAGCGAGACGAACAAGTTCCCGCACCACTCCTTCTGGTGGGAGGGCATCGACGGCACGCGCGTCTTCACGCACTTCCCGCCGGTCGACACCTACAACTCCGACCTGGGCGGCGCGGAGATGGCGCACGCCGCGCGCAACTACCAGGAGAAGGGCGCCGCGACGCGCTCCCTCGCGCCCTTCGGCTGGGGCGACGGCGGCGGCGGTTCGACGCGGGAGATGCTGGCGCGTGCGGAGCGGCTGCAGGACCTGGAGGGCTCGCCCCGTGTGACGATCGAGAAGCCCTCGGCGTTCTTCTCCAAGGCCGAGGAGGAGTACGCGCAGAAGGCGCCCGTATGGGCCGGCGAGCTGTATCTGGAGCTGCACCGCGGTACGTACACGTCGCAGGCGAAGACCAAGCAGGGCAACCGGCACAGCGAATCCCTGCTGCGCGAGGCCGAGTTGTGGGCGGCCACCGCGGCCGTACGGACAGGGCACACCTATCCGTACGAGCAGCTGGACGCGCTGTGGAAGACCGTGCTGCTGCACCAGTTCCACGACATCCTGCCCGGCTCGTCGATCGCCTGGGTGCACCGTGAGGCACGCGAGACGTATGCGCGTGTAAGGGCAGAGCTCGAGGGGATCACCGGCGCGGCACAGGCGGCGCTCGCCGGGGAGGGCGACGTACCGCTCGTCTTCAACGCCGCTCCGCACGCGCGGGACGGAGTCGCGGCGGGTGGAGCCGAGCCTGCCCGTGAGCGCACCGGCGGGACGCCGGTGTCGGTCGAGGAGCGCCCGGGAGGCGGCTGGGTGCTGGCCAACGGGCTGCTGCAGATCGAGGTCGACGGGCGTGGCCTGGTCGTCTCGGCGTACGACAAGGACGCACGCCGCGAGAGCGTCGCACCGGGCAAAGCGGCCAACCTGCTGCAGGTTCACCCGGACTTCCCCAACCACTGGGACGCCTGGGACGTCGACGCCTTCTACCGTCACAGCGTCACGGACCTCACCTCCACCGACGACCTGCTGCTCGCGGAGTCGGGCGAGGAGCGGGCGACTGTCCGCGTCGCACGTTCCTTCGGGGAGTCCTCGGTGGTGCAACTGCTCACGCTGCGCGCGGGTTCGAAGGTGCTGGACGTCGAGACAGAGGTGGACTGGCACGAGACCGAGAAGTTCCTCAAGGCCGCCTTCCCGCTGGATGTGAAGGCGGACCGGTCGGCGGGCGAAACCCAGTTCGGGCACGTCTTCCGGCCGACGCACACCAACACCTCATGGGAGACGGCCAAGTTCGAGATCTGCGCGCACCGCTGGCTCCAGGTCGAGGAGCCGGGCTGGGGTGCCGCCGTGGTCAACGACTCGACGTACGGGCACGACGTCACCCGCGAGATGCGCGAGGACGGCGGCCAGACCACCACGGTGCGGCTGTCGCTGCTGCGCGCGCCGCGCTACCCGGACCCGGAGACCGACCAGGGCGTGCACACACTGCGCTTCGCCCTCGCACCGGGTGCGACGGTCGGCGACGCCGTACGGGAAGGCCACTGGATCAACCTGCCTGAACGCACCGTGCAGGGCAGCGGCAGCTCCGTCGCTCCCCTGGTCGGCCTGGACAACGACCAGGTCGTGATGGAGGCGGTCAAGCTGGCGGACGACCGCAGCGGCGACCTGGTGGTGCGGCTGTACGAGTCGCACGGCGGCCGTGCGCGTGCGGTGCTCTCGACGGGCACCCCGGTCACGTCGGTGACGGAGACGGATCTGCTGGAGCGGCCCCTCGCGGACGCGGAGGCACGGGGGTTGAGGGCGGACGGCTCCGTCGAGGTGGCTCTGCGTCCGTTCCAGATCCTCACGCTGCGGCTGGGCAGGGAGACGGCGCAGCAGTAAGCCGGTGAACGGGAGCCGGTGAACCGGAACAGGGTGAACCGGAGCCGATGAGCTGCCGGGCCGGGTCGAGGAGTCCTCGGCCCGGCCCTTGCCGTGCTCATGCGTCCGGAGTGTCCGGCGGGCGCGCTCGCGTCTTCGACTCGCCTGCCTTGTCCGCTCCGCCCGTCTCGTCGTCCGGTGACGGCTTGCTGCGGGGCACGGTGATCACGACGCGCAGCCCACGGGGTTCGTTGCGCTCGTACGTGATGCTCGCCCCGCCGGCGGTGAGCAGCGCCCGTGTGATGGACAGGCCGAGTCCCGAACCCGAGACGTTCTGGTGCCGGCTGCTGCGCCAGAAGCGGTCGCCGATGCGTTCCAGCTCTTCCTGGCTCAGCCCGGGCCCGCCGTCCGCGACCGTCAGCGTCACGTGGTCTCCCTCGGAGACGACGCCGACCGTGACGTGCTCGCCCTCCGGGGTGAACTTCACCGCGTTGTCGACCACGGCGTCCAGCGCGCTGGACAGGGCCACCGGGTCGGCCCACCCCGTCACGGCCGACTGGCCTTCCGACTCCAGCGAGACACCCTTGCGTTCGGCGACCGGCAGCCATGCCTCTACGCGTTCGGCTGCGACCTCGGCGACATCGGTCAGCCGCAGATCGGCCGCTGTGTGCTCGGCCAGCGCAAGATCGAGCAGGTCGTCCAGCACCCTGGCCAGCCGCTTGCCTTCGGACTGTACGGACGCGAACTCCTCGTGCGCGTCGGGCATTTCCAGTCCGAGCAGCTCGATGCGCAGCAGCAGCGCGGAGAGAGGATTGCGCAACTGGTGCGACGCGTCCGCCACGAAGGCGCTCTGCTGTTCCAGTACGTCTTCGACGTTGTCGGCCATCTCGTTGAACGAGCGGGCCAGCCGCCGCAGCTCCGGCGGGCCGTCGGAGGCGGCGACGCGTGACTTGAACTGGCCCAGGGCGATCTCGTGAGCGGCCCGGTCCAGTGTGCGTACGGGGCGGAGCACCCAGCCCGTCAGGCGGAGCGCCAGACCGACGGCGAGCAGCATCGCGGCGACCTCGCCCACGGCGATCGGCAGCCAGTCCCGCACGATCTGTGACCGCATCTGCCCGGTCGGTGAGTCGGTGAGCACGACAGCCGCCACGTCGCCGTCGCGGATCACCGGGGAGGCGACTGCGATGCGTGCGTCCTGCTGCCAGGGCCACACCTGGGCGGGATCATGGCTGCGCCGCCCTGCGAGCGCTTCGGCGAAGGCATCGGCACCCGGCCCCTTCTGGGGCACTTCCCAGCCACCGGGCGAGACGCCCATGGCTCTGCCGTCGCGGAGGAAGACGCCGGCCTCGATGCCGTACAGCGCGTGATAACGGTCGAGTTCGTCCTGCAGGATCTGGCGCCGCTCGTCCTCCGCGCTCGATGAGGCCACGAACTGTGCCAGTGCTGCGAAGCGCGCGGTGTCGTCGATGCGGTCCACGACGACGCGCTGCTGTTCGGCTGCCGCCTGGCTCATCGCGAGGGGAAAGCCCAGCGCGAGCAGCACCCCGGCGAGCAGGACGAGCAGCAGGGGAAGGAGACGGGCATGCATCGTGTATCCGGCCGTGTCCCTGAGCGCCTAGGCCGTCTTCGACGGCACGACGAGCCGGTATCCGACACCGCGCACCGTCTCGATCAGTGCGGGCAGCTGCAGCTTGGAGCGCAGGGACGCGATGTGCACTTCCAGCGTGCGCCCTGTCCCCTCCCAGCTGGTGCGCCAGACCTCGCTGATGATCTGCTCACGGCGGAAGACGACACCTGGCCGCTGCGCGAGCAGCGCCAGCACCTCGAACTCCTTGCGGGTCAGCTGGACCGGTACGCCGTCGACGTACACCTGGCGGGTGGGCAGCTCGATGACGACCGCGCCCAGGCGGAGCGTACGGTCCGCCGAGCTCGGGGACCCTCCGGAGCCCGCCGCGCCGGCAGCGCCCGGTGAACCGGTCCCCTCCCCCGGGGCTTCGGCGCTCTCGTCGGGTGCGGCGCGGCGGCTGACCGCGTGGATGCGTGCGAGCAGTTCGCCGGTGTCGTACGGCTTGACCACGTAGTCGTCGGCCCCGAGGTTGAGGCCGTGGATGCGCGACCGTACCCCGCCCCGTGCGGTCACCATGATCACGGGCGTGGAGCTGATCTTCCGGATGCGGCCGCACACTTCGAAGCCGTCCTGGTCGGGCAGGCCGAGGTCGAGCAGGACGACGCCGAAGGGGGCGACGTCGCCGGAGGGCAGCAGTTCGCGGAGGGCCTCTTCGCCGCTGCGGGCGTGCACCACGTCGAAGCCGTGCCGTCCGAGCACGGCGGAGAGCGCCGCGGCGACGTGATTGTCGTCCTCGACGAGCAGCAACCTCACTCGGGCCTCCCTCCGCAGTACTGTGCCGACCGTGCGGCGAGTGCGCCCCGGCACTGCATCCACCCGTATTCGCGCAGGTGAGTCAAGGGGCTACCTGGCAGGCGGTGGTTTCCGTTATGGAGCCGGTACGACACAGTGCGCAATCCCGGATGATCACCTTCCCGTCATCCGTCCGTCGTCCAGTGTGCCGGTTCGCGACGCGATCGTTATGCTCAATTTCCCCTCAGATGTAATGACGCTGGTGGTAGTCGCTCATTAGTGTCCTCGCAACCGACGAGGACGGAGCTACACGCCGATGAGCGAAGTATCGGTGACCAAGGACGCCGCGCCGGCCGCGGACGACCTGGTCGTACTGGACAACGTCAACAAGCACTTCGGCGCGCTGCATGTGCTCCAGGACATCGACCTGACCATCGCGCGAGGAGAGGTCGTCGTCGTCATCGGGCCCTCCGGGTCGGGCAAGTCCACACTGTGCCGCACCATCAACCGCCTGGAGACCGTCGACTCCGGCAGCATCGCCATCGACGGCAGGCCCCTGCCCGAGGAGGGCAAGGCGCTGGCCAAGCTGCGCGCGGACGTCGGGATGGTCTTCCAGGCGTTCAATCTCTTCGCACACAAGACGGTGCTGGAGAACGTGATGCTGGGGCAGACCAAGGTCCGGCGTACGGAAAAGCAGGCAGCCGAGCAGAAGGCGCGTGCGCTGCTGGACCGCGTGGGCGTGGGCAACCAGGCCGACAAGTACCCCGCACAGCTCTCCGGCGGCCAGCAGCAGCGCGTCGCGATCGCGCGGGCCCTGGCCATGGACCCCAAGGTGATGCTCTTCGACGAGCCCACCTCGGCACTGGACCCGGAGATGATCAACGAGGTCCTCGACGTCATGACCTCCCTGGCGCGCGACGGCATGACGATGGTCGTCGTCACCCACGAGATGGGCTTCGCCCGATCCGCCGCCCAGCGGGTGGCGTTCATGGACGGCGGGCGCATCGTGGAACTGGCCACCCCCCAGCGCTTCTTCGACCATCCCGAAACCGACCGAGCGAAGGATTTTCTCTCGAAGATCCTGGCCCACTGATGTCCTACACCACGTTGTTCAGT
>DATMEI010000471.1:0-2370 GCA_035556995.1 Streptomyces sp. | reverse complement strand
AGGCTGTGGACGATTACCTGGCCAGGACTGCCCAGCAGGCCATCGTCCGCAAGACGGCCAAGGAGCAAGCGGCAAAGTGGAGCGAGCTCATGGAGCAGCTCAAGTGACGTGTGTGTATCTGTCCTCCGAGGACGTTCTGGTCATCACCGAGCACGCCTGTGACGACATGCAGATCGTGGTGCGGGACGCTGGACTTCTCGAGTCGGCGGTTCACCGACCGTCCGCAGCGATGATCGGCGAGGAGGCGTATCCGGACGTGATCGACAAGGCGGCGGCGCTCCTGCAGTCGCTGGCGATCAACCGTCCGCTCTTCGACGGGAACAAGCGCACCGCCTGGCTCTCCTGCGTCACGTTCCTGGCGATGAACGGTGTGCAGTTGCGTCCGGACATCGATGCGGCGGAGCGACTGGTCATCGCCGTGGCCACCGGTCAGACGGACGAAGTGAAGGTGATTTCGCAGGGGCTGCGTGAACTGCTCATCCCCTGAGGTGTGACGGGTCTCGCAATCGCCCGGACCCGGCTTGGTTCCGCCGAGGTCCGGGCCGTCGCACCGGTAGGGTGGCCCGGTTGTCGTACGTAAGCCCCGGCTTGCGCATCCCGTGCACCCGAGAGCCCCTGAACCGGAGACCGTGACTACTACCGCCTCCCACCACCTCTCACCCGCCTTTCCCGGCCGTGCCCCCTGGGGGACGGCCAGCAAGCTGCGTGCCTGGCAGCAAGGCGCCATGGAGCGCTATCTCCAGGACCAGCCACGGGACTTCCTCGCCGTCGCGACTCCGGGCGCCGGCAAGACGACCTTCGCACTCACCCTCGCGTCCTGGCTGCTGCACCACCACGTCGTGCAACAGGTGACCGTCGTCGCGCCCACCGAGCATCTGAAGAAGCAGTGGGCGGAGGCCGCGGCCCGGATAGGGATCAAGCTCGATCCCGACTACAGCGCCGGGCCGTTGAGCAAGGAGTACCACGGGGTCGCGGTCACCTACGCGGGTGTCGGCGTACGGCCCATGCTGCACCGCAACCGGTGCGAGCAGCGCAAGACCCTCGTCATCCTCGACGAGATCCACCACGCCGGAGACTCCAAGTCCTGGGGCGAGGCCTGTCAGGAGGCCTTCGATCCGGCCACCCGCCGGCTCGCCCTCACCGGTACGCCCTTCCGGTCCGATACGAACCCGATCCCCTTCGTCGCGTACGAAGAGGGGAACGACGGGATCCGGCGCTCGTCCGCGGACTATACGTACGGGTACGGCAACGCGCTGGCCGACGGAGTCGTCCGGCCCGTCATCTTCCTCAGCTACAGCGGCAACATGCGCTGGCGTACCAAGGCCGGTGACGAGATCGCCGCGCGGCTCGGTGAGCCGATGACCAAGGACGCCATCGGGCAGGCCTGGCGCACCGCCCTCGCCCCCACCGGCGAGTGGATCCCGAACGTCCTCGCGGCCGCCGACAAGCGGCTCACCGAGGTCCGTAAGGGCATCCCGGACGCGGGCGGTCTTGTCATCGCGTCCGACCAGGAAGCGGCCCGTGAGTACGCCAAGATCCTCAAGAAGATCACCGGCGACCGGCCCACCGTGGTGCTCTCCGACGAGAAGGCCGCGTCGAAGAGGATCGACCGGTTCAGTGGGGACGAGTCCCGCTGGATGGTGGCCGTGCGGATGGTGTCGGAGGGCGTCGACGTGCCGCGGCTTGCGGTCGGTGTCTACGCGACGACGATTTCCACGCCGCTGTTCTTCGCGCAGGCCGTCGGGCGGTTCGTACGGTCGCGCAGGCGCGGCGAGACCGCGTCCGTCTTCGTACCGACCATTCCGATGCTCCTCGAATTCGCAAGCGAGATGGAGGTCGAGCGGGACCACGTCCTGGACAAGCCCAAGAAGGCCGGCGAGGACGAGAACCCGTTCGCGGAGGAGGACCAGCTCCTCGCCGACGCGGAGAAGCTGGAGGACGAGGAGACCGAGGAGCAGCTGCCCTTCGAGGCCCTCGAATCCGACGCCGTCTTCGACCGGGTCCTGTACGACGGCGCCGAGTTCGGTATGCAGGCGCACCCGGGGAGCGAGGAGGAGCAGGACTACCTCGGGATTCCCGGGCTCCTCGAACCCGACCAGGTGCAGCTGCTCCTCCAGAAGCGGCAGACCCGGCAGATCGCGCACAGCCGCCAGAAGCCGGCCGACCAGGCCGACCTTCTGGAGAAGCCCGCGGACGCGCGGCCGGTGGTCACCCACAAGCAGCTGCTCGAGCTCCGGAAGTCGCTCAACACGATGGTCGGTGCGTACGTCCACCAGACCGGCAAACCGCACGGGGTCATCCACACGGAGCTGCGGCGGGTGTGCGGGGGGCCGCCGAGCGCGGAGGCCACGGCGGGGCAGCTGCAGGACC
>DATMEI010000470.1:0-8314 GCA_035556995.1 Streptomyces sp. | reverse complement strand
TCGGGGATGCCGCCGAGCTCCGGTTCCTCCTGGACGATCCGGTACATCACCGCGTGCGGGCCGATGGTGCCCGTGCTGCCGAACGGAGGGGAGCCCGTCGCGGCGTACGTGAGGACCTCGCCCATGGAGAAGACGTCGCCGGCCGCGCCGATCCGCTCGCCGCGGACCTGCTCGGGCGACATGTAGCTGGGCGAGCCCATGACGACGCCGGTGTGCGTCATGGTCGATTCGGGGACGGCGTCGAGCGCGCGGGCGATGCCGAAGTCGATGACCCGGGGGCCGTCGATGGTGATGAGGATGTTGGAGGGCTTGAGGTCGCGGTGCACGAGCCCGGCGTTGTGGATGTCGCGCAGCGCCCGTACAAGTCCGGAGGCGAGCGCGGTGACGGACTCCGGCGGCAGCGGGCCGTACTGCTCGTCGACCACCTCGGCGAGCGACGGCCCGGCGATGTAACCGGTGGCGACCCAGGGGGTTTCGGCCTCGGTGTCGGCGTCCAGCACCGGCGCCGTCCATGCCGCGCCCACCCGGCGCGCGGCGACGATCTCCTGCGCGAAGCGGCGGCGGAAGTCGGGCTGCCGGGCGAGTTCGTTCTTCACGACCTTCACCGCGACGGTGCGGCCACGCGTCGAACGGGCCAGATACACCCGGCCCATGCCCCCCTCGCCGAGTCTGCCGAGCAGCCGGAAGCCGCCGATCGAGCGCGGGTCATCGGCGCTGAGCCGTTCCATTGCTGCCTACCTCTCCCCCATCGTCCGGCTGCACAGAGGACGGTACGCGGGTGCCGCGCGCCGTACGGGACCGGCCCGGCGCTGTGGGTTTCCGCCGGCGCCGGCGCCTCGTCGCTGTTCCGTGCTTGGGACGTCCTGCCCGTTCAACGGCGTCGGCTCCGCCTGCACCGGCTTCCCAGCACGGTGCGCCGCGGTCCTCGCGCCGTTCCCTCCCCGACCGGGACTGTACGCCCGGAGGACGCCGCGGCGCCGTCCGTCTCTGATCTGTTACGCGATCGCTGTGTGCCCCGGCGGGCCCCCGGTTCCCGGCGGCGAGCCTGCCCGCAGGGTCTTCGGGCCAGGTTGTGATGGTGGAAAACCACACACTTCGGTCGCCACGGAAGACGGGGCCAAAACTGATCCCTAGGCTGTGGCCGTCCCACCCGGCGCCCTCCCCCAGGGTGATCCCGAAGTTGAGGAGCCTGCACAGTGACCAGTACGCCCTCCCGTACGACCGCCGCCCCCGACCCGGCTGCCGGAAAGGCCGTACGGGCCGCCGACCGCGCACACGTCTTCCACTCATGGTCCGCGCAGGGAATGATCGAACCCCTGCCCATCGCGGGTGGCGAGGGCTCGTACTTCTGGGACTACGACGGCAACCGCTACCTCGACTTCTCCTCCCAGCTGGTCAACACCAACATCGGGCACCAGCACCCCAAGGTCGTCGCCGCCATCCAGGAACAGGCCGGCCGCATGTGCACGATGGCGCCGGGATTCGCCGTCGACGTACGGGCGGAGGCCGCGCGGCTCGTCGCCGAACGCACCCCCGGCGACCTGGACAAGATCTTCTGGACGAGCGGCGGTGCCGAAGCCGTCGAGAACGCCGTGCGCATGGCCAAGCTCCACACGGGCCGTCCCAAGGTGATGAGCACCTACCGCTCGTACCACGGCCACACCGCCGCCGCGATCCACCTCACCGGCGACCCGCGCCGCTGGGCCAACGACACCGGCGCGGCAGGCGCCGTGCACTTCTTCGGACCGCACCTCTACCGCTCGCACTTCTACGCCGAGACCGAGGAGCAGGAGTCCGCGCGCGCCCTCGCCCACCTCGAGGAGACCATCGCCTACGAGGGGCCGGGAACCATTGCCGCGGTCATCCTCGAGACCGTCGCCGGCACCGCCGGTGTGCTGGTCCCGCCGCCCGGCTACCTCGCCGGTGTCCGCGAGATCTGCGACCGGTACGGCATCGTCTTCATCCTCGACGAGGTGATGGCGGGATTCGGGCGCACCGGCGCGTGGTTCGCCGCGGACCACTTCGGAGTCACCCCGGACCTGATCACCTTCGCCAAGGGCGTCAACTCCGGCTATGTGCCGCTCGGCGGCGTCGCCATCTCCGCGGAGATCGCGGCGACCTTCGACCGGCGTCCCTACCCCGGCGGGCTCACCTACTCCGGGCACCCTCTGGCCTGCGGCTCGGCCGTGGCGACGATCAACGCCATGGCGGAGGAGGGCATCGTCGAACACGCCGCACAGATCGGTGAGAACGTGATCGGCCCCGCGCTGCGGGAGATCGCCGAGCGCCACCCGTCCGTGGGCGAAGTGCGCGGCATGGGCACCTTCTGGGCGCTGGACCTCGTACGGGACAAGGAGACCCGGGAGCCGCTGGTGCCGTACAACGCGAGCGGGGCCGACAACGCGCCGATGGGCGACTTCGCGGCGGCGTGCAAGCGCGGCGGCCTGTGGCCGTTCGTCAACATGAACCGCACCCACGTCGTGCCCCCGTGCACCATCAGCGAGACAGAGGTCAAGGAGGGACTGGCCGTCCTGGACGAGGCGTTGAGCGCCGCGGACGCGCACACGAGCTCTCACACGCCCGGGCGTGGCTGAGGCGAGCCGAGTCCACGCCGATGATCAGACGCAGCACCCTGCGTGCGCAGATCGCCGCCGCTCTGCGTGACGAGATCCTGGCCGGGCGTCTGCCCGCCGGGAGTCACTTCACGGTCAAGGAGATAGCCGAGCAGTACGGGGTGTCCGCCACACCCGTACGCGAGGCGATGGTCGACCTGGCGGCGCAGGGTTTGCTGGACGTGGAGCAGCACCGTGGCTTCCGCGTCCACGAGTTCACGATCGACGACTACCGCGCCATGGTGCAGGCGCGGATGGTCGTACTGGACGGGCTCTTCCACGGGTTCGTCGAGGCGCAGAGGTCGGGGAGGGCCGGGCCGGTGACGGGGCTGGTGGCCGGGCCGGAACTCGCGGCAGCGACGGGGGAATCCGAGGGGCAAGGCAGCGCGGCAGACGCGGCCGGGTCCCCGCATGCGGTGAGCGGCCCCGCTCCCGGCGGGAGCCGCTGGCCTCTCGCTCCGGAGTTCGCCCTGGACTCCGCGGTCTTCGCGTCCGTGCGGCGCCGTGCCGAGGCCGCTGTACGGGCAGCCCGTACCGGTGATCTCGACGTGCTCATCGGCTACGACCTGCGCTACTGGCGGGAGTTGTGCGGGGTCATCGGCAATCCCTACATCTGCGACTTCCTCGACCGGCTCCGTATTCAGTGCTGGGTCTTCTGCGTGCCCGGCCTGCGCGGCAACCATGAGGTGGGCACGCAGCTGTGGGCCGGATACCGGGAACTCGTGGACGCGGTGGAGCTGCGGGACGCCGTCGAGTCACGGCGCATCGTCGCCGAATACCACCTGCACGCACTGGCGTTGGCGGAGAGGCCGGCGGCGCCGCTGTCACCTTGAACCCGCACGACAGGTGCGGGCACGACGAAGACCGGGCATTACGCTGTTCCGACCCTGAGCTGCGGATGGGAGCACTCCCTTGGCATGTGATCTCTGGCTGGTCCCCCTCGTCGATGTGCTGTGCCACAGCACCGACAATCCCTTCGCCGAGGAGATCGCTGCGTACGACAAGGCGTTGACGGACGCGGGTCTGCCCCCGGTGCCCGTCTACAACTACATGCCGGGCCTCTCCGGCGATGTCGCACCGGTCGCCGGCTTCGACTACGACGCCCTGCACTTCCTGCGGCGTGCCCATCTGCTGCACCTGTGCGGGCTGGAGGTCACGCCCGTCGACGAACTGGGCGGTGATTACGAGCAGTTGCTGGAGATGTTCGAGACGACCGCCCTGCAGTCGCATCTCGTCTGGCACTACGACCACGCGGGTGCGTACGTGCCCGTCGACTTCGCCGCACCGCTCGCCAACGAGGAACTCATGGAGGGCGGCGGCCCGCTGGGCTCCAGCCACGGGCTGCTGCGCGAACTCGAGGCCGTCGCACCGTATCTGGATCTCGACCCCGGCAACCCGCCGCCCGCACCGCCGCCTCCGTCGCGGCCCACGGACCTGGAGGAGCCGTCGACGTCGCCGATCGCCTACGGGGACGGGCCGTTCGCGAGGGAACGGCACGTCTGGCTGGGGCTGCACGCGGCGGCCACGCGGAGCCTGGCGCAGGGCTCGATGATCGTCTTCAGCTGAGGGCTGTCGGCGGCGATCCCGCTCGGTCCCCCTCCGTGTCAGCGCGGGCCGTCCTCGGGTGGTCGCTGCCGGGGCATGTTCGGGCGGAAGCCGGGAGGGACGAGGACCCGGTGGCCGTTCTGCGGCTGGCAGCCCTCCGGCGGGCGCGGAAGACGCGGACCGGAGGACTGCAGGCGCAGCGGTGCGGGACCGGAGCCCGACTCCAGCATCCAGTCGGTGGTTTCGGCCCTCACGATCTCCGACACGTCCTCCGTGAAGCGGCGCAGCACGGACAGACCGCGGTCGGCGGCCTCGCCCGCGCTGCCCTCGGTCGGGCCGAGCACCTCGCGGATGGCCTCCGACGCCCAGTCGAACTGCAGACTCTCCAGCCGTCGTTGCACCGCCTGTGCCGTGGCGACGTCCCGCATCCAGCCTGTGGTCAGCCCGAAGCAGCGGTCGCCGCCCACGCACACCACGGCACCCAGCAGTGCCAGATATCCCCAGGCGGCGGCTCGTCCGGGCAGCGTCCCCGTGAAGGCCAGCAGCGGCAGCAGCGCCCCCGTCGCCACACCGAGGGCTGCGCCCGCGCGCAATGCGCGGGCACCGCGCCGCTTCCGCACGCGATCGGCGAGATACCAGTCGGCGAGGAACAGGGCTTGCTGCTCCACCCATACGTACAGCTCGTCCAGACGCTCGGCGGGCTCGCCCCAGTCCCCGAGCGGGAAGGCCCGTCCCCGCAGCTCCGCCCGCTCCGGAGCGCTCTTGCGGGAGGCGCCTCCGGGCCGCATCTCCGGCTCACTCACCGCGCCACTCCCCACTCCCCACGACACCCCGGAAACCCCGGCACTCGCACTCGAACCGCTCAAGAGATCTTCTTACCGGCAGAAGTGGGGACGCAACGCCATGTTCACCCCCGAACTACCGTGTAATCAGGCACTGTTCAGGAAAAGCGCAGCAATCATGAGGTCCCCCCTCTCACTCGAAAGAGTGCGCAGGCACCGGCGTCCCGGTTTGGAGGCCGACGACCGCAGGGCGCGAAACGACTGCCCCGAGGTGCCGTTTAGGCTGCTCCCGTGAGGATTCTGGTCATCGGCGGCGGCGCCCGCGAACACGCCCTGTGCCGCTCTTTTTCGCTCGACCCCGAGGTCACCGCGCTGCACTGCGCGCCCGGCAACGCCGGAATCGCCGAGGTGGCGACGCTCCACGCCGTCGACGCGCTGGACGGCACAGCCGTCGCGACCCTCGCGCAGACGCCGCGGGTCGATGCGGACCTCGTCGTCATCGGACCGGAGGCGCCCCTCGTGGCCGGCGTCGCCGATGCCGTACGGGCCAGGGGCATCGCCGTGTTCGGGCCTTCGGCTCAGGCTGCACGCCTGGAGGGGTCGAAGGCCTTCGCCAAGAACGTGATGGCCGCGGCGGGCGTGCCCACAGCACGCAGCTATCTGTGCACGACCCCGGAGGAGACCGACGAGGCCCTGGACGCCTTCGGCCCGCCGTACGTCGTCAAGGACGACGGTCTCGCAGCCGGCAAGGGTGTCGTCGTGACCGACGACGTCGCGGAGGCCCGCGCGCATGCACGCGCCTGCGACCGGGTCGTGATCGAGGAGTTCCTCGACGGCCCGGAGGTCTCCCTCTTCGCGGTCACGGACGGCGAGAGCGTGGTGCCGCTCCAGCCCGCCCAGGACTTCAAGCGCGCCCACGACGGCGACGAAGGCCCCAACACCGGCGGAATGGGCGCCTATTCACCGCTGCCCTGGGCGGACCCGGAACTCGTGCAGGAGATCGAGCGAACGGTGCTCCAGCCGACGGTCGACGAGCTGCGCCGTCGCGGCACCCCCTTCTCCGGGCTGCTGTACGCCGGACTCGCGATCACCTCCCGCGGCATCCGCGTCATCGAGTTCAACGCCCGGTTCGGCGACCCGGAGACCCAGGCCGTACTGGCGCGCCTGCACACGCCGCTCGCGGGTCTGCTGCGGGCGGCGGCGACCGGGCAGCTGGCCGCGTTCCCGCCGCTGCGCTGGAGCGACGAGGCGGCGGTCACCGTCGTCGTCGCGGCACACGACTATCCGGCCACCCCGCGCACAGGCGATGTCGTCGAGGGACTCGAGGAGATCGCGGAACGGGACGCACCGGAGGCGTACGTGCTGCACGCAGGCACCAAGCGCGACGCGGAGGGCCGCGTGGTCAGCGCGGGCGGCCGGGTGCTGTCCGTCACCGCGACGGGCAGCGGGCTCTCGGGGGCACGCGAGCGGGCGTACGCGGCTGTCGGCCGCATCCGGCTGGAGGGCTCGCACCACCGTACGGACATCGCTGCGGAGGCGGCGGAGGCGGCGGACGAGGGCGGCGGACCGGCCGATACGGCCCGCTAGGACGCATCGGGCGCCCCCGAACCCGGAAGCCCCTGTCCTGCAAGGCGTCCCCATGCCTCGGCAAGGCTGATCAAGGCCGCATAAAGGGACACCTCCCCCACCCCCCGGCAACGCAAGAGCTCTCCCCAAAGCCATTCCATCGAGTGACCGCGCGGCGGAGCGGCTGACGGGTGTGAGGGCCCCAACTAGGGTTCCGCGCAAGCCGCATGAAGCGTCCCCGAGTGGCCCTGCGCACGTTGCGCTGTCACTGCGCGGTGCCACAGTGGGGAATCGGAAGGCCGGAAGGCCGGGCACATGTCTGGGGGTGAGCAGTTCGTGGTGGGCCAGCAGGCAGGCACGCGCTCGGCGCGCTCACACGCTCTCTCCGTGCTCCGCATCCGCGGCACGGCGCTCGCTGTCGCGCTGCTGCCCGCGGCGGCTGCGGTGATTCTCCTCGCGGGAGAGATGACGGGCAGTATCGGCGCGGAGTGGCGGGGCGTGCGCTGGATCGTGAGTGCTGCGGCGCTGCTGGTGCTCGCCGTGGCGGCAGGCGTCGCGGCCGTGATCGCACGGGCCCGTCCCGCCGTCACACCCACGGTGGCCCTCGACGAACGCTCCGCCCCGGACCTCTACCACCTGGTGCGGGATCTGGCCGAGCGGCTGGAGGTCCCCGCCCCTTCGGCCCTGGCGCTCACCCCGGACTGCGACAGCTGGCTGGAGGACCGCACCCACCGCTCCCACGATTCCCACGACTCCCACGACTCCCACGACTCCCACGACGAGGCCTCCCCGGCCGGAACTCCAGACGGCGGGAAGGGAACGGCCGGTGCGTGGCGGCAGACAGGCCAGTCGCGGCCGGCTCCTGTGCTGGTCATCGGGTCGCCTTTCCTGTGGTGGATGCGGGTCGCCGAGCTGCGCGCCCTGCTGGCCCCCGTCGTCGCCGGTACGGGACCTTCGGCTCATCCGGACATAGCTGCGGCCCGTCGTTTCGTACGGGGGCTCGACGCCGCAGTCGCGGTCGCCGACCGTGCGGACGCGGATCTTCCTCCGCATCCCGGTTCCGGAGCGGGTTCTCCGGAACTCTCAGGGCACAAGCCCGCTGAAGGCGCGCCCCGTACGCCCGGGCCGCTGGCCGCGACGCTGCGCCGCCCCGCCCTCCGCTTCGCCGGCTGGTGCGCCCGTCGGATGCTCCGCGCCTGTGCCCCGCACGCCGCCGAGATGGAGCGCGGTGTGGCCGCGGCAGCCGCCAACCGTGCACAGGGTGTGGATTACGCCCTGCGTACGACAGCCCAGGAGCAGGTCGGCCTCGCCTACGCGGGCTGGGACCGGCTGCTGACCCGGGTCGCCCTCCCTGCCTGGCGCATCGGCCGGTGGCCCGCCCGGCTGGACGCGGGCGTGGTCTCCGCCCTGACCGAACTCTCCCGCCGGGACAGGCTCGCGGAGGGCTTCACCCCGCGACTCGGCGAACGGCCCGCCTGCGATCTGATCAACGAGCCCGGTGCGGTGGACGAATCCATCTCGCTGCTGGCCGCCCGTCTCTTCCACGGCGGCCCGCCGGAGCCCGGGCCCGGCTGGTCACCGGTGGACTGGCAGGAGTATCCGGAGGAGGTCGTCGACCGCATATGGCGCACCCACGCGGCACGACTCTTCTCCGAGCTCGACGCCCTGGACCGGCCCGGCACCGGAACGGACCTGATGACGGGGCAGCAGGACGTCCCGCAAGGCGACCCCCAGGAGGACGCCCGCGCGGACACCCCGCACCCTGAGACGTCCCAGGACGGCGGGAGCACTGCCGCGACCGGCAACGCC
>DATMEI010000469.1:0-2424 GCA_035556995.1 Streptomyces sp. | reverse complement strand
CACGCTCGCCGTGGGTGCCGCCTGCTGCGCCGCCTGGGCGACGCCGGTGCGCTCCCTGCGGGTGGCGCTGCGGCTGCTTGCGGCGGGCACGGTGGCGGCGGCCCTGCTCGCGGGTACGCCCGTGGGGTTCGCGGCGGGGCTCGCCGTACTGCTGTGCTCCCTCGCGGCGGGACGCTTACGGCGGCGGCTGCTGCCCCTGGCCGCCCTGGCTCTGGTGGCCGCCGCCGTCACAGGAGTCACCTTCGCCGTGGCACAGGACGCACTGCCGCGCGGTGTGACCGTCGCGCTCGAGAGCGAGCTGACCGGACACCGCGTGAGCCTGTGGAACGACGCCCTGCTCCTCACCCGGGAGCAGCCTCTGTTCGGGACGGGGCCCGACACATTCGGCGAGCTGAGCCCCACCACTCAGGAGGCGGCCGCCGCCGACGGCAAGCCGCACTCCGCGCCGCTGCAGCTCGCCGCCGAGCAGGGACTTCCCGGTCTCGCGCTGCTCGCAGCGGCCTACGGGTGGCTGATGCTCGCGCTGTGGGCTTCACCCCGGGCGACGCCCGTGGTCCTCACCGCCGGGGCGGCGCTCTCTGCACTGGCCGCGCTCTGCGCCATCGGCAACGCGCTGAGCTTCGCGCAGGTCACAGCCGGCGCCGCGCTGCTCGCGGGTACGGCCACCGCGCGGCGTCTCAGCTGAGGTGCGAGTCCGACCTGAGCTGCCTGCGGATGGCCCGTACCGCTGACTCCGCGTCGTCCACCGTGACCGTGAAGCTGTGCCCGTCGCCCAGCCGCAGCACGACCCCCTCACCGCGGCGCACAACGACGGCCGTGCCCTTGCCCGGCCGCCAGCGGTAGCCCCAGCCGCCCCAATGACGTGGTGTGACGCTCGGAGCGACCTCGGCGGTGAGGACTTCTCCGAGCGGGATACGGCGGCGCGGCACTCCGGCATGTCCGCAGCGCACCTCCAGCGCCTCGCCGTCGACCCTTACGTGTACGTGCACGAAGGCGAGCGTGCCGAAGAGCCCCAGGAGCCCGGCGGCTACACAGCCGACGACGGACATCAGCAGCGGCGCACTGTCCAGATCCCACGCGGTCTCCACGCCCAGCGCGATGCCCAGCGCCAGACAGCCCGCACCCAGCGAGGCCAGCAGCCACTGCATGCGGTTGGTCGCGCGGCCCGTCCACACCTCGGCCGAGGGCGGGGCGATTGGCGACTGCTCGCTCATGGAGCGCAGCGTACGACGGTCCGGGGAGGGCGGCACGGAAAGATGCCGGTGCCGGGTGCCGGAGCTCCGCAGGCGTCCGCCGGTGGGTGCGCGCGGGCCGGCGATTACGGGGTGAGCGTGGCGGCGGTCAGGAGCCGGCCCTCGGCGTAGGTGGCTGCCGCTTCGGGGAGGCGGGCAGCTGTGCGTCCGCTGAGGAGGACGGTCAGGCCACCGGTGTGCGCGGCGTGCGGGTCCGGCTGTGCGCCGGTCCGGCGCAGGGCCTGGGCTGCGACCGCGTCCGCGGAGCCGAAGAGGTCGGGCAGCGTCCCGCCGGGCTGTGAGACGGCGGCACGGATGCGCTCGCCGACGAGTTCGTAGTGCGTGCAGCCCAGTACGACCGACCGCACTCCGCGGGGGGTCAGCGCTGCCGCAGCGGCGATGGCGACGTCGATCGCGTGTTCCTGGGCCGTCTCCACCGCGTCGGCAAGGCCGTGGCAGGGCACCTCGGTGATCTGCGCGTCCTGGCCGAAGTCTGCGATGAGCCGGCGCTGGTAGGGACTGCCGGTGGTCGCGGGAGTGGCCCAGATGGCGACGGGTCCGCCGGCGTGGGCTGCCGGCTTGACGGCGGGTACGGTCCCGATCACCGGCACGTCGGGCTCCAGCTCCGCACGGAGCGCGGACAGTGCGTGCACGGACGCGGTGTTGCAGGCGACGATCAGGGCGTCGGGCCCGTGCGCGCCTGCGGCCTTCGCGCAGGCCAGGGCGTGCGCGGTGATGTCGTCCGGGGTGCGCGGACCCCAGGGCATACTGCCCGGGTCGCTGGAGAGGACCAGATCGGCGTCCGGCCGTGCCCTGCGTACTGCCGCCGCCGCTGCGAGCAGGCCGATCCCGGAATCCACGAGCGCGATCTTCACGGCAGGCACTGTAGTCGATGGGCCATACGGGGCATGCGTCCTCCTCCACCGACACACAGCACCGCACGGACACCGGCATACGTCCTGCGGCTCCCCGGGTGCGGCACACTGCGGCGATGAGCCTGCTCACCTGGATCGCCGCCGGTTCGCTGGCCGCCTGGCTGTGGCTGTTGCTGGGGCAGGGCCTCTTCTGGCGTACGGACATCCGCCTGCCGCCCAGCGAGGAACCGCAGATCTGGCCGGCGGTGGCGATCGTCGTACCCGCACGTGACGAGGCGGAGGTTCTGCCGCTGAGCCTTCCCACTCTCCTCGCACAG
>DATMEI010000468.1:0-2364 GCA_035556995.1 Streptomyces sp. | reverse complement strand
GGAGGTCTGCTTGATCACAATGTTCTTGTTGAGCTTCATGTACTCGTCGTAGAGACCGGCCTCCTTGAGGCCGAAGGCTCCGAAGACCCCTACGGTGAGCGTCGTCTTGCCCTTGCCACCGCCGCCTTCCGAGGCGCTGCCGGCGGGATCGTCGCTGTCCTCGGCACAGCCGGCCAGCAGACCGGCCCCGAGCGCGGCGACGACCGCGAGGATTACTGTCCTGCGCACTGCGTCCTCCTTGTGCCCTGACGTGCCGACCCCCCGGCCAACTGGCGTGCAGCGCAATGACGTTGGTGTGCTCTGCGGCTCGGGCGGGGAACGTGCGGGTTATGTATGAGTCAGGTACGGTGGGAGCGCTCCCATGTGTGATGTGTTGAAGGGTCGCGGCTCCCTGAGGGGGTGTCAAGGCAACCGACACGTTATGTTCTCGGCCTGGGAAGCCTGGGGAGGCGGAAGATGGTGTCTCGGACAATCCGTACGCGGAACGGCGGAAGAGGCACGGGCAGGCCCACCCTCGAAGAGGTGGCGATCCGTGCCGGAGTCGGGCGTGGCACGGTCTCCCGGGTGATCAACGGCTCGCCCCGGGTCAGTGACCGCACCCGCGCCGTCGTCGAGGCGGCCGTCGCCGAACTGGGCTATGTGCCCAACCGTGCGGCCCGCGCCCTGGCCGCCAACCGCACCGACGCGATCGCGCTCGTCGTCCCCGAGCCTGAGGACCGGTTCTTCGCCGAGCCGTACTTCTCCGACATGGTCCGCGGCGTCGGCGCGGCGCTCGCCGACACGGAGATGCAGCTGCTGCTCACCCTCGCCGGCAGCGACCGGGAGCGCCGCAGGCTCGCCCAGTATCTGGCCGCGCACCGGGTGGACGGGGTCCTGCTGGTCTCCGTACACGCGGACGATCCACTGCCCGACCTGCTGGAACAGCTCGCCATCCCGGCCGTGATCAGCGGCCGCCGCTCGGCCGCCGAGCCGCTGGCCGCGGTCGACTCCGACAACTTCGACGGCGCGCGTGCCGCCGTCGCCCATCTGGTGGCCCGCGGCCGCCGCACCATAGGGACGATCACCGGCCGCCTGGATGTGTACGGCGCCCAGTGCCGGCTGGAGGGCTACCGTACGGCCCTCACCCTGGCCGGCCGCGCTCCGGACGAGCGACTGGTGGAACCCGCGGACTTCACCGAGGAGGGCGGTCGGGGGGCGATGCGAGCGCTGCTCGACCGCTGCCCGCAGCTGGACGCGGTCTTCGCGGCCTCCGACGTGATGGCGGCGGGCGCCCGTCAGGTGCTGCGCGAGGCGGGCCGCCGCATACCGCACGACGTGGCGCTGGTGGGCTTCGACGACTCGGCGGTGGCCCGCCATATGGACCCGGCGCTCACCAGTGTGCGCCAGCCGATCGAGGAGATGGGCCGCACGATGGCGCGGGTGCTGCTTCAGGAAATAGCGGGCCGCGCGGCGGAGCGCCCGCAGATCGTGCTCCCGACGGAACTGGTCGTCCGGGAGTCCTCCTAGGTCCTGTGGCCGCGCACTCTTCCGGATTGAGTGGCCCATGGGCGGGTACCCGGGACAGCTCGAGCCTGCCCACAGGAAGAGGATCCGTGAGCGACAAGAACATCTTCGTGATTGGCCTGGACGAGGCCAATCTCCGCACGCTGCACGCTGTGCCCGACGACCAGCGAGTCCGCTTCTATCCGCTTCTCGAGGTTGCGGAGTTGCAGAGCGGCGAGGTGGCCGTGCCCGACCTGCTGGAGAAGGCCCGGGGCGTGCTGGACGCTTTCGACGGCAGTATCGACGCGATCGTCGGTTACTGGGACTTCCCGGTGAGCACGCTCATACCGATTCTGAGCGAGCAGTACGGCACGCGCAGCACAAGCCTCGAGTCGGTGGTCAAGTGCGAGCACAAGTACTGGAGCCGGCTGGAACAGCAGAAGGTCACCGACCGGCATCCGCGCTTCGGCCGCGTCGACCTGGACGCGGACGACCCCCGCCCACCGGACGGCGTGCGCTTCCCGATGTGGCTCAAGCCCGCGCTGTCGTACTCCTCCGAACTGGCCTACGGCGTGAAGGACCAGGACGAGTTCCGCGTCGCCGTCGACAAGATCCGTGAGGGCATCAGCCGGGTGGGCCGCCCCTTCGAGTACATCCTCGACCAACTCGACCTGCCCCCGGAGATGCGCGGCGTGGGCGGCCAGGTCTGTCTGGCCGAAGAGGCGATGACCGGGATCCAGGTCGCTGTCGAGGGGTACGTGCACGACGGCGAGGTCACCGTCTACGGCGCGCTGGACTCCATCAACTACCCGGACTCCTCGAGTTTCCTGCGCCACCAGTACCCCTCCGCACTGCCCGAGCAGGTCATCGCCCAGCTGCACG
>DATMEI010000467.1:0-3842 GCA_035556995.1 Streptomyces sp. | reverse complement strand
GTCGAGGCCGCCTCGTACGTACGGGCGCAGTGCCGCGGCGAGGAAGAAGTGCGTCTGCCACTGGTCCTGCTGGTCGCCGCCGGGGGTGCCGAAGGCGAGCACCGGCTGACCGCCGCGCAGAGCGAGGGAGGGCGTGAGGGTGGTGCGCGGGCGGCGGCCGGGCGTGAGGGAGTTGGGGAGGCCGTGCTCCAGCCAGGTCATCTGCAGCCGGGTGCCGAGCGGGAAGCCCAGCTCGGGCACGACGGGGTTGGAGTGCAGCCAGCCTCCGCTGGGCGTGGCACTGACCATGTTGCCCCAGCGGTCGACGACGTCGAGGTGGCAGGTGTCGCCGCGGGTCGCGCCGTCCCTGGCGACTGTCGGCTCGCCCGCTCCCGCGGCGGAGCCGGTGCTGCCGTAGGCGTCGAGGCCCCCCGCGACGGCGGTGGCGTGCGCGGCGAGGTGTGGTGTGCGTCCTTGCGGGCTGCCGGGACGCAGCGCGAAGGAGGCGGTGTCCTCGATGAGGGCTCGTCGTGCGGCGTTGTAGCCGGCCGAGAGCAGCGCCTCGACGGGAACCGTGGAGGCATCGGCGGCGTCGCCGTACCACGCCTCACGGTCGGCCATGGCGAGCTTCGTGCCCTCGATGAGGCGGTGCACGAAGGCCGGGTCGCTGAATCCGCCGCCCGCCGGATCGTCCGACAGCGGGTCGCCGAACTCGACGTCGCCGGCGGTCAGTCCGTCCGGCAGCAGCGCGAGTTGCTGGAGCAGGCTCGGGCCCTGGGACCAGGGGCCGGCC
The DNA here is from genome assembly GCA_035556995.1 of Streptomyces sp. Taxonomy (GTDB): domain Bacteria; phylum Actinomycetota; class Actinomycetes; order Streptomycetales; family Streptomycetaceae; genus Streptomyces. The sequence continues at coordinate 3,070 of DATMEI010000467.1, read as the reverse complement.
TTGCAGACGGTCCAGCCGTTCCAGTCGTAGGTGAGGGGTTCCTCGTACGTCGCCTCCCAGCCGGCCAGGTCGTCGCCGGTGAGGGTGCCGGTGTGACGTTCCCCCGAGGTGTCCATGGTGGGACGGGACGAAGCGGCGAGGAGCGCGTCGGCTATGAAGCCCTCGCGCCATATCCGCCTGGCTGCTTCGATGCGCTGCTCGCGTCCCGGCCCGGCTGCCGCGGACTCGGCCAGCAGCCGCTGCCAGGTCGCCGCGAGTGCGGGGTTCTTCAGCAGCGCTCCGGGGGCGGGCGACCGTCCGCCGGGGAGGTAGAGGGCGGCGGAGGTGGCCCATTCGGTCTCGAAGAGTTCCCGTACGGTCTCGACGGTCTCGCCGACGCGGTCGACGGCGGGGTGGCCGTGCTCCGCGTAGCCGATGGCGTAACCGAGGACACGTTCCAGGGAGAGAGTGCCGTGATCGCGCAGGAGGGTCATCCACGCGTCGAACGCGCCCGGTACGGCCGCCGCCAACGGGCCGGTGCCGGGGACGAGTTCAAGGCCGAGCGAGGTGTAGTGCTCCACACTCGCCCCGCGCGGTGCGACGCCCTGCCCGCAGAGGACCTGCACCGGGCCGCCGGCGGGCGCCAGGATGAGGGGCACCTCGCCGGCGGGGCCGTTGAGGTGCGGTTCGACGACGTGCAGCACGAAGCCCGCGGCGACGGCGGCGTCGTAGGCGTTGCCGCCGTCCTCGAGCACGGACATCGCGCTCTGCGAGGCGAGCCAGTGTGTGGAGGAGGCCATGCCGAAGGTGCCTTGGAGGGTGGGGCGGGTCGTGAACACGGGTTGTACGGCTCCCTGTTTGGTGCGGCCGGGTGCGGCAGGTGCACAGCACCCGGAGTGGTGCGGGTATGGAGTTGTGGAGTTGTGCGCGGTCGTACGGTCAGGGATTGGCGGAGTCGGCGTGTGCGGCGTGGGCGTGGGCGTGTGCGGCGTCGGGCGCGGTGCCGTCGTCCGCCACCAGATGGCATGCCACCTGCCGGTCGCCGCCCGGCAGAGTGCGGTGCTGCGGCGCCTGCGTACGGCAGCGCTCGACGGCGAGCGGGCAGCGGGTGTGGAAGCGGCAGTAGTCCACTCCCCGCTTCGCGGAAGTGCCCTTGGGGAAGACGGGACTCGGCAGGTCGCCGTGGAGGACGATCCGCTCCCGCGCACGCTGCACCGGAGGGTCGGGGACGGGCACCGCCGAGAGCAGAGCCTGTGTGTACGGGTGCTTCGGTGCGGCGAACAGCTCGGCGGCCGGGGCCTGTTCGACGATCTCACCGAGATACATGACGGCTATCCGGTCGGCGAGGAACTCCACGGCGGCAAGGTCGTGGGTGATGAAGAGGCAGCCGAAGCCGCGGTCCCTTTGCAGGTCGGCCAGCAGGTTCAGTACGGACGCCTGCACGGACACGTCCAGAGCCGAGGTCGGCTCGTCCGCGACCAGCAGCAGCGGATCCACGGACAGGGCGCGGGCGATGGAGACCCGCTGCCGCTGCCCGCCGGACAGCTCGTGCGGGCGGCGCCCGGCCAGTTCCGGCCGCAACCCCACCTGGTTCAGCAGCTCCTCGACCCTCTCGCGCAGGGCCGCGCCGCTCGCCATCCGGTGCAGCAGCAGCGGCTCGCCGACGATGCGGGCGACGCTCATCCTCGGGTCGAGGGACGCGGACGGGTCCTGGTAGACGAGGTTGAAGTCCTTGCGCAGCGGGCGCAGTCGGCGCCGTGAGAGCCGTGTGATGTCCACGCCGCCGATGCGGACCGTGCCGGCGGTGGGAGTGTCGAGCCGTACGACGCACTGCCCGACGGTGGACTTGCCCGAGCCCGACTCCCCCACGAGCCCGAGGACTTCACCGCGCCCCACGGTCAGCGACACTCCGTCGACGGCGCGTACGGTGCTTCCCCTCGGGGCGGCGAAGTGGCGTACCAGACCGTGCACTTCGAGGGCGGGCGGGCCCTGGGCGCCATCGGCGGATTCGCCGGTGTTCCCGGGGGTGAGCTGTGCTCCGGGGAGTGTCACGGTGCTGCCTCCTCGGAGGATGCGGTTGCGGCCGGCGCTGCGGGCGCGTCGAGGGGGTGCCAGCAGGCCACGGTGTGCTCCTTGCCGGCCCGGCTGCCCGTCACCTGGCTGCCGGTCACCTCGGCGGGCTTCTCCAGTGCGGGCCGCACAGTGGTGCACTGCTCGTCGGCATGCGCGCAGCGCGGTGCGAAGGTGCAGCGGTCCGGCTGCCGGGTCAGGCCGGGGACCAGTCCCGGTATCTCCCGCAGCCGCGGACGTTCGCCCGCCGCGGCTGCCGCCGCCCGCGCACCGGGCCGTGGCACGGCGTCGAGCAGCCCACGGGTGTAGGGGTGCCGAGGCTGTGCGAACAGGTCCTCGACATGGGCGTGTTCGACCGCGCGGCCCGCGTACATCACCAGCACCCGGTCCGCCGTGTGCGCCACGACACCCAGGTCGTGGGTGATCAGCACGATCGCGGTGCCCAGCCGTTCCCTCAGCGCGGTGAGCACGTCCAGCACCCCGGCCTGGACCGTCACATCGAGCGCGGTGGTCGGCTCGTCGGCGATCAGTACGGCCGGGTCGCAGGCGACAGCGATGGCGAGCATGACGCGCTGGCGCATTCCGCCGGAGAGCTGGTGCGGATACTCGTCGATGCGGCGCCGCGGTGCGGGAATGCCCACCGTCTCGAGCAGTTCGACGGCGCGTTCCCTCGCCTCCTGTCGGCCCAGACCCTGGTGGCGGCGGAGCACTTCGCCGATCTGCCGCCCCACCGTGAGCACCGGGTTGAGCGAGGTCATGGGCTCCTGGAAGATCATGGACAGCTCGCTGCCGCGTACTGTCCGCAGGGTCTTCTCGTCCGCGCCCGCCAGTTCGCGGCCGCGCAGCGCGATGGAACCGCTGACGCTCGCCGTCGCGGGCAGCAGGCCCATCACGGCAAGCGACGTCACGGACTTGCCGCATCCCGACTCGCCCACCACGGCCAGCACTTCGCCGGGTGCGACGTCGAAGCCGACGCCGTCGACGGCGTGCACGTCGCCCTCCTCGCCGCGGAAGGAGACGG
>DATMEI010000466.1:0-3080 GCA_035556995.1 Streptomyces sp. | reverse complement strand
ACAAAACCGCAAAGGACCAAACTGAAGCTCTCTCGTTCGAATTCGATTTGAAGCATTCGCCCGAGAAGGTGTGGCGCGCGCTCACCGACCCCGTATTGCTCGCGGAGTGGCTCCTGCCCGTCATCGGTCTCAAGCTCGAGCCGGGGGCGGCGTTCACGTTCAAGACGCAGGCGTATCCCGGTTGGGACGGTACCGTGAATTGCCGGATGGTCGAGATCGAAGCGCCTCGGAAGATCACCTACACCTGGACCGTCCCCTTCCTGGACACCGTGGTGACGTTCACGCTCACGCCGACGGCGTCTGGCACGCGCTTGTCGCTCGTGCAATCGGGCTTCAAGTCGGACCAGAAGCAGGAATTCGGCGGCGCGCGCTACGGATGGAAGATGATGGGCGAGAAGCTCGTCGACCTGCTCGCGAAGATCGCATGAGGAGGAAGAACATGACCCGCTCCAAAGGGACAGTGATCGGTTTCTGGATCGTCACAGCGCTCTTCTGTCTGCAGATGAGCTTCACCGCCTACGCGCAACTGCGCCTGCCGCAGGTGGCGGAGGCGTTCACCCACTACGGCTTCCCCGCCTACTTCCGGGTAGAGCTCTCATTGGCCAAACTCCTCGGCGTGCTGCTGCTGCTTGCGCCGGTGCCGGCGCGGCTCAAGGAGTGGGCCTACGCCGGTTTCGCCATCACCCTCGGCTCTGCGCTCATTGCCCACCTCTCTGTGGGCGATGGGCCGGAGGCGTGGGGCTGGGCGGTGGCCACCAGCGTGCTCTGGGGGTTCTCGTACTTCTTTTGGCGCCGCCTGCAGTCCACGCCGAAATGGAAGAACCTCGCGCCCGCCCGAATGGGTAGTGCCTTCCCGACACCAACGACGGAGACCACATGAACCCTTCTCAGCTCATCGACAAGAAGATCGCCGCTCATCCTGACTGGCGGGGCCAAACGATGGGGGAAGTCCGCCGCATCATCCGTGACGCCATACCCGACGTGACGGAGGAATGGAAATGGATGGGCACCCCGACGTGGAGCCACAACGGCATCCTCTGCATCTGCAACGCCTTCAAGGACATGGTGAAGGTGACCTTCATCGACGGGGCGAAGCTGAGTGACGTGGACGGCGTCTTCAATGCTGAGCTTGGCGGCAACAAGTGGCGCGCCATCAAGTTATTCGAGGGCGACAAGGTGAACGCGAGCGGCCTGAAGAAGGTTCTCCTCGCCGCCAAGGCGCTCAATGCCGCCAAGGGAAACGGCAAGGCCAAACCAGCCACGGGGGGCGGGGCGCGAACCAGGAACCCGGCCGCAGCAACGGCGAGGCCCAAGGCAATGGGTAGGAAGTCGAAGGGCGCGAGGGCCGCGCAGAAGGTAAAACGTCCGGCCGCTCGCGCTGCCAAGTCGAAGCGGCATCGATGACAGGATCACGAACATGGTCAACCAGCGCTCCGCAGACAACCACGACCTCATCCGCGTCCAGGGGGCGCGGGAGAACAACCTGAAGGACGTCAGCGTCGAGATCCCCAAGCGGCGGCTGACGGTGTTCACCGGTGTGTCGGGATCGGGCAAGTCGTCGCTGGTGTTCGGCACCATCGCGGCGGAGTCGCAGCGGCTGATCAACGAGACCTACAGCGCGTTCGTGCAGGGATTCATGCCGACGCTGGGCCGGCCCGAGGTCGACTTCCTTTCAGGGCTGACGACCGCGATCATCGTCGACCAGGAGCGGATGGGGGGCAATCCCCGCTCGACGGTCGGCACGGCGACCGACGCCAACGCGATGCTGCGCGTGCTGTGGAGCCGCCTCGGCAAGCCCCACGTCGGTTCGTCCAACGCCTTCTCCTTCAACGTGCCGTCGGTCCGCGGCGTCGGGGCGATCACGATCGAGAAGAGCGGCGGAAAGACGGAAAAGCGCACGTTCTCGGTCACCGGTGGCATGTGCCCGCGCTGCGAGGGCAAGGGGCAGGTGAACGACATCGATTTGTCCCAGCTCTACGACGACAAGAAGTCGCTCAACGAGGGCGCGCTCAAGATCCCCGGCTACAGCATGGAAGGCTGGTATGGCCGCATCTTCCGCGGCTGCGGGTACTTCGACGCGGACAAGCCGATTCGCAAGTACACCAAGAAGGAGCTCCACGACCTGCTCCACAAGGAGCCCACCAAGATCAAAGTCGATGGCATCAACCTGACGTACGCGGGTTTGATCCCGACGATCCAGAAGTCGTTCCTGTCCAAGGACGTCGACTCGATGCAGCCTCACATCCGAGCCTTCGTGGAGCGCGCGGTCACCTTCACCACTTGTCCTGATTGCGGCGGCACCCGGCTCAGCGAGGCCGCCCGGTCCTCCAAGATCAAGGGCAAGAACATCGCCGACGCGTGCGCGATGCAGATCAACGAACTGGCCGCGTGGGTGCGCGGTCTGGACGAGCCGTCCGTCGCGCCATTGCTGAAGACGCTGCGGGAGACGCTCGACTCGTTCGTGGAGATCGGGCTTGGCTATCTCAGCCTCGACCGGCCTTCCGGCACGCTGTCGGGCGGTGAGGCGCAGCGCACCAAGATGATCCGCCACCTCGGGTCGTCGCTCACCGACGTGACCTACGTCTTCGACGAGCCGACGATCGGGCTGCACCCCCACGACATCCAGCGAATGAACGAGCTGCTGCTGCGGCTGCGCGACAAGGGCAACACCGTGCTCGTGGTCGAGCACAAGCCGGAGGTGATCGCGATCGCCGACCACATCGTCGACCTCGGCCCCGGCGCCGGCACCGCTGGCGGCGAGGTGGTCTTCGAGGGCACAGTGGACAAGCTGCGGGCCAGCGGCACGCTCACCGGGCGTCACCTGAGCGACCGGGCCTCCCTGAAGCCGTCGGTGCGCAAGCCGTCGGGTGTCATGAAGGTGCGCGGCGCCCGCACCCACAATCTGCAAAACGTCGACGTCGACATCCCGCTCGGCGTGCTGGTGGTGGTAACCGGCGTGGCTGGCTCGGGTAAGAGCTCACTGATCCACGGCTCGGTGTGCGGCCGCGAGGGGGTGGTTTCGGTCGACCAGGCTGCGATCCGCGGCTCGCGGCGGAGCAACCCAGCGACGTATACCGGAC
>DATMEI010000465.1:0-4128 GCA_035556995.1 Streptomyces sp. | reverse complement strand
CGGCGGACGTCCACGTCGTCGCGGCGGGCAAGGCCCTGCAGACCGAACTCGCCCTGGATGTCGCCGATCAGCTCGGCGCCGCCGGTACGCGCGTCCTCGTGGACGACCGTGCGGGCGTCTCACCCGGTGTGAAGTTCACGGACGCCGAGCTGATCGGTGTCCCCACGATTCTGATCGTGGGCCGCGGCGCCAAGGACGGACTGGTCGAGCTGAAGGACCGCCGCACCGGTGAGCGCGAGGAGCTGACGGTGGCGGACGCCGTGGCTCGTCTCTCAGCGGCCCACTGACGTACGGGGGCTGACCACCAGCCCCGGCCGACCGGGCGGGTGACCGGCGGCCGTGTCTGCTGAGGGCGCGGGTGCCGGTCAGCCGTCCTCGCCGGTACGGGGCCTCCGCTGCTGCCGGTGCTTCTTCAGCAGCTGCTGTGCGGTCGCCGCCATGGCCTCGTCCACCATCTGCCCCTCGAAGGTCACGGCTCCCGCGCCCTCTGCCTGCGCTTGTCGTACGGCGGCGATCAGACGCTCGGCGCGGGCGAGTTCGGCGGACTGGGGGGAGAAGACCTCATTGAGGACGGGGACGTGCGAAGGGTGGATCGCCATCATGCCGGTGTAACCGAGTGAGCGGTTCTGCTCGGCGAAGCGGCGCAGCCCGGTCAGATCGTCGATGTGCGTCCACAGCCCGGAGACGGGGTTCGCGATTCCCGCTGCCCGTACGTCCAGCAGCACACGCGAGCGGAGAGCGAGGGTTTCGGTGCCCTTGCGGCTCCACCGATAGCCGATGGCGCGTTCGACATCGCCTCCCGGAGCGGTCACTGCCCCGGCATAGGCGACACGGGAGGCGGCGGCGGTGATGTCGTGCGCGTTGCGCAAGGCCTTGGCCGTCTCCAGCAGAGGGACGAGGGCGATGCTGCCTTCCGGCAGGCCGTGCTCGTGTTCGCACCAGGTCAGCAGCCGGTCGGCCGTGCGTACCTCCTGCTCGCTCTGCACCTTCGGCAGGACGAGACCCGTGAGCCCGGGGCGTGCGACGGCGCGCAGCTCTTCGACGGCGGACCAGGCGCCGAGCGGATTGATGCGCACGAAGAGCGCCATGTCCCCGGATTCGCCGGATGCCCCGGTGTTCCCGTAGTCCGTGGTGTTCCGTGCGCTGCCGGAGCGGTGGGCGAGGGCTTCGACGACGCGTGCGCGGGCGGCCGGCTTGTCCTCGTCGGCCACGGCGTCCTCCAGGTCGAGGATCGCCGCGTCGGCACCGGAGGCTTCCGCCTTGGCCAGCCACTCCGTCTTCGTACCCGGCACGAACAGCAGGGAGCGCAAAGGAGCCTGGTTGCCGGCTGTCTCGTTCGGGTCATACGACACCGTGCTGCTCCAGTTCCGCCAGCTCCTCGTCACCGATACCGAGCCAGTCATGGTAGACGAGGCGGTTGTCCTGACCGAGTGCGGGACCGGTCCGCCAGACCTGTCCGGGACGCTGTCTGAAGTGCGGGATGACGGCTTGCATCCGTACGGGACCCAGATCCGGGTCCTCGACCGTGACGATGTCCTCGCGCTCGGCGTAGACGGGGTCGGCGGCGATGTCCGCCGCGTCGAAGACGCGGGAGGCCACCACCTCGCTCCGTTCGAACTGCTCCAGGCATTCGTCCGTGGAGCGCCGCGCCACCCAGGCGCGCAGCCCGTCATCCAGCCGTCCGCGGCCCGCCTGCTGCTGTTCCACGGTGGCGAACTCCTCCTCGGGCAGCCCGAGGAGGCGGACGACGTTGAGTACGGACCGGAGCGTCGCCGACGTCACCGTGATCCACTCGTCGTCGCGGGAACGGTAGGTGTTGATCACGGCTGCGGGAGCGATCGCGAGCTGATTGCCCGACCGCTGCGGCACCGTACCCAACTGGTCGTGCACGATGACCTGCCATTCGACGAGCCGGAAGAGCGGTTCGAAGAGAGCGAGGTCGATCCACTCGCCGTCGAAGTCCGGATCGCGCTCGCGCCGGTGCAGTGCGGCGAGGATCGCGTAGGCGCCCATCAGGCCGTTCACCGCGTCCCCGTGGGAGAAGCCGGTGTGCACGGGAGGGCCGTCGGGGAAGCCGGTCAGATGCACCACGCCGCTGCGGGCCTCGCCCATCTTGCCGAAGCCCGGCTGATCGGCCTGCGAGGAGGTCGCGCCGTAGCCGGAGATCTGCAGCATCACGGCTCCGGGGTTCAGACGGTGCACCGATTCCCAGTCGAGTCCCCACTCGCGGAGCCGTCCTGGCCGGAAGGTGACGATGACGACGTCGGCCCAGGCGACGAGACGGTGGGCGAGTTCGCGTCCCGAAGGCTGATGCAGATCGAGGGTGACGGACCGTTTGTTGCGCCCGGCCACCTTGAACCACAGGGGGACACCGTCACGCCGGGGGCCCATCGAACGGGCGGCGTCCCCGGAACCGGGAGGCTCGACGTGGACGACGTCCGCGCCCTGGTCGGCGAGCATCGAGCCCGCCAGCGGTCCTGCCACCACGTGGGCGAACTCGACCACTTTCAGGCCTGACAGCTGTCCGCGTCCGCCCACGTCGTCGTTCGGCACAGCAGTTCTCCCTTGCTCGACTCCGCCCCCGTAGCCGCATTCGGCCGCGTCGTACGCTCCGGGCGCCTTCAGCGTCCCTGACGCGAGAAATGCCTGTCCAGCAAGAAAGAACCATCAATCGATGCGCTTTTTGCATGACCCGGCTGGTTGCTCGACGCACAGCCCGAGACCTCGCCCGGCAGTGTTCAGGCCCAGGAGACGCCCTCCGGCAGATGTCCTTCCTCCTCGCGGAGTGCGTCGAGTGTCTCCAGGAAGCGGTGTGCCGCAATCGGCACGGTCCGCCGCGCCCGCATCACGACGTCCAGGCGCCGGTGGACCACGGGCCGGACCAGCGGCCGCGATACGAAGGGTCCCGTCCCCAGCAGGGGCAGTACGAGTGCGGGCATCGCCGATACGCCGAGCCCGGCGGCCACCAGCCCGCCGACCGTCGCCACGTTTCCGGCCTCCGCGGCGGGTGCGACCTGGGCGTCGATCTGTGCGAACGTCGCGTCGGCGAGCCGCCGCACGCTCGAGTTCTGGCCGACCGCGAGATAGGGGTGCCCGGCCAGTTCCTCCCAGGAGATCTCCTCCTGCTCGGCCAGCTCGTGCTCCGGCGGCAGCACGGCGACGAACCGGTCCCGGGCAAGGGGCCGGTGCTCCAGCTGCTTCGAAGGCTCACCGAAGGTGGTGATGGCGAAGTCCGCGTCTCCGGCCAGGACCCGGTCCAGTACGGAACGTTCGAGACCGTCCATGATCCGCATGGAGACCTGCGGACGCTGCTTGCGGAAGCCTGAGATCACCTGCGGCAGCAGCACCGCGGCGACCGAGGGCAGCGTCGCCACGGCGACGGTCCCCGACTCACCGAGCAGGAAGCGCTCCAGCTCCTTCATCCCCGCCCTGTGCGCGTTGACGATCTGGTCGGCGATCCGCAGTGCCTCGACACCGGCAGCGGTCAACTGCACGTTCCGCGTGTCCCGTTCGAGCAGCTGGGCGCCGAGGAGCCGTTCCAGATCGGCGACCGCGCGGCTCAGCGACGACTGGGAGACGTGCAGTTCCGCCGCGGCAGCGGTGAAGCTCGCCGCACGGGCGACGGCCGCGTAGGCGGACAGCTGGCGCAATGTGGCATCCATGGCCGGCGAGCTTAGATGCTCAGGACCGACTGATGCACAGGTCGCATGAATGAATCCCGGTTCGATGCTGGACAGCGATTCGATACGGCTCGGACACTCTCCGGCAACGCGGCAGCGCCCCCACGTACGTACGCCGTCGGCCAGGACCGTGACACAGGAGAGCGAGAGATCATGCTGGCAGCGCTGGGCTTTTCCACGATCGGTCTCTTCCTGCTGCTCACCATGACCAGGCGGATGTCGGTCCTTGTGGCCCTGGTGCTGCTGCCGGTGCTCGCGGCGCTGGCCGGAGGCTTCGCGGACAAGCTCGGAGAGATGATCCTCGAAGGCCTGATGACGGTGGCACCCACCGGCATCATGATCGCCTTCGCCTACCTCTTCTTCAGCCTGATGGTGGACGCCGGGCTCTTCGACCCCCTCATACGCGGCATCCTCCGCTTCGGCCGTCGCGACCCGCTGCGCATATGCA